>NZ_SPKJ01000210.1 GCF_009866965.1 Propylenella binzhouense
GAGCGCCAGGAAGCCGTCCGCCAGCGCATGGCGGCCGCGCTCCTCCCGGCCGCGGCGCCAGCCGCGGACGGCGCGCGCCGGGGCGCGCAGGACGAAGCTCAGGACGAGGAAGAGCACCAGCGCCGCGACGATCGCGGCGAGCGCGGCGAGCGCGGCCACCGCCAGGTCGACGGCATAGGTGTTGCCGCCGATCGTGAGCGCCAGCTCGCCCGGCATCTCGCGCAGCCACGCAAAGCCGAAGACGATCGCGAAGAGAACGACGACAAGGAACAGGAAGCGGATCATGCGACGTCCTCTAGCCGGCGCTTCCGCCGAGCCGTGTCAGAATATCGGACCGGAGCCGGTCGGCGAAGGCGAGGCCGTCGAGCCGGGCCTGGACGGATCGCGCCCAGTCGGCGGAGGCCGTCCTCGCCTCTTCCGGAAGCTGCCGCCACTCCTCGAGCGCGCGCGAAAGCTCGCCGGTGCGGAGCGCCTCGCGGATCCGCGCGATCGTGGCGGCGGAATCCCCGCCCTCGACCGGTCCCGCCTTGCGGACCTCGACGAGGCTCCGCGCCCCCGCCATCAGGCGGTCGAGCGGGCCGGCATCAGGCGGCGGCAGGTCCGGCGTCTCGAGCGTCGGGGCGATCCGGTCGAAGCTCTCGCGGATCGCGGCGAGCGACGGCAGTCCGGTTTCGGCATGGGCGGCGACGCTCTCGCCCATCTCCGCCGCCATGCCGGCGTCGCGGGCGGCGGCGAGTTCCGCGGCGAAGGGCCGCCCGCTCGCGATCGCATTCGCGAGGAGGTCGGCGGAAAGCGCGGGGGCGAGCGCGCCGGCCCGGCGCGCATCCTCGCGGAAGCCGTCGAGCGTGGATTCGACGGCCGCCAGCCTCTCGGCCGGGGCAAGCGATCCGATCTGCGTCTGAAGCGCCGCGATCCGGCTCTCGAGCGCCCCGTCGCGTTCCGCGCTCTGGCGGAGCTGGGCGCGGACGTCATCGACCGCGGCCCTGAGCGGTGAGAGATCCGGCGCGGGCCGGTTCTCGAGGGCGGCGATGCGGTCCGAGAGCCCCGCGACCGCCGTCCTGATCTCCTCGACGGCGCTGCCGGCCGCCCGCTTGGCGAGCTCGTTGCGGAGGCCTTCCACCGCCTGCGAGAGCTCCGCGACGCGCGGGTCGGGCGCGCCGCCGGCGGGCTGGTCCGCGCTCGCCTCAGCCGCCTGCTCCAGCCGGTCGAGCCGGGCCGCGAGCGCGTCG
>NZ_SPKJ01000211.1 GCF_009866965.1 Propylenella binzhouense
CGGCGCGGGCCGCCCGCCGCGCGGAGCGGCGGCCGGTCGCCCTCCCTGGACCGGCGGCGCGAGCTCGGCCGCATAGCGTGCCAGCCAGCCCTCGGCGGGCCCGCCGAAGCGCTTCGCGCAGCGGCGGAGTTCGTCCGCGAACATGCGGGCGACGAGCCAGCGGACCCCCGGCGTCATCTCGATCGTCGGATTGACGCTCTTCCGGTTGAAGCCGGGCGGGAGCACCCCGGTTCCGCGCGCGGGATCGGCGCCGAGGAAGCCCAGGATGCTGGCGCGGAACCCGGCCGGGTCTGCCTCGAGGTCGTCGAAGAAGGAGAGGGCGAAGTTCTCCGGCGGGACGTGGCGCGTCCAGAGCGCGACGGCCTCGCTCGGCCGCGAATGCGAGGCGACCGGCTGCTCGCGCGCGAACGCGGCGAGCCGTTCCGGCGTCGGAAGCTCGAGCCGCCCCTCCCGCCGCGCCGCCATGCAATATTGCGACCAGAAGCGTTCGACCGGGTCGCGGATGATGTAGAACACCTTCATGCTGGGAAACGCGGCCACGATCTCGGCGATCCGCTCCTCCGGCAGCGTCGCGTCGAAGGGCGTGAGCTCGCCGGAGAGGCGGTCCCCCTTCGGGTTGAAGAGCTTGGCGTATTCCCGGACGTCGCGCGGCCGCTCGTCGAGCCAGAGGAGCGCGCGCAGGAACGCGATGTCGCCGCGGTCGATCGGACGGTGCTGCTCCTCGGCGCGCTGCCGGTTCAGTCCGTCGAGATCGGCGAGGGCGCGCTCATAGAGGCGCCGGACGGCTCCGGTCGGCAGGCCGTGGAAATAGCGGATCTCCTTGAGCGGCGGCATCCAGAATTCCGGATGGACGCAGAGCTGGTCGTAGAGCCACTGCGTTCCGCCCTTCTGGGCCCCGACGCACATGAAGTCCGGGCCGGCGCCGTGCGCTGCCCTCAGCAGGGCAGGCTTGCGAATCCTATCGATCCGGCGACGCACCCATCGGGACAACCGGTTCGGCTTCAATCCGCCGCTCCATTTCGCGATGCAACATGCAAGCGATATCGCGAAGTTCCGGGCGCGTCGAGCGCCGCGTCATCCGAACCGTTCCCGGAGCGCCGAGAGCCGGCGCTCGAGCCGCCGCCCCATGCGCCGCGGCAGCCTCGAGGCTTCGTCACGGCCGATCGGGCGCGGCAGCGACCGTCCGGCCGCGCGCCCGCCTGCGGCCATGCCGGCGACGAGCCGCCCG
>NZ_SPKJ01000212.1 GCF_009866965.1 Propylenella binzhouense
CGGCGGGCGAAAGCCGGGCGGCGCTGCGGTCGGCGAGCACGTAGGCGAGCCCGTCGGCGCCCCGCCCCGCCGCGACGATGCCGCAGGCATCCGCGCCGGCCCCGCTCGTCGCGGGCGGATCGACCGCGACCACGATCCGCAAGAGCTCCGGCGCCGCCCGCACCCGGCACGCCTCGATCCGGGCCCGCGTGAAGAGCGCGCCCTCGCGGTCCTCCACGAGCTCCGCGTCGAGCTCCTGCCGGCCGAGCCTGGTGCCGGCATAGCGCCCGACCACCTGGCTCAGGAAGGACGGCGCGAGAAACGCCGCGTTCTCGGCGGTGCGCGCCCGGCTCGTCGCCGTTCCCGGCTCGCCGATCAGCCGCTTGAGGAGCGCGGTCGGCCGCGGCGTGGTGGTCACCAGCTGGCGCGGGCGCCGGCCGAGCCGCAGCCCGAACTGCAGCATGTCCCAGGTCGGCTCCGGATAGGCCCATTTGGCGAGCTCGTCGCACCAGGCGGCATCGAATTGCGGGCCGCGCAGGCTCTCCGGATCCTCCGAGGAGAAGGCGAGCGCGATCGCGCCGTTCGGCCATTCGAGCCGCCGCTTCGAGCCGATCCAGGCCGGCCGCTCGGTCGGCGGATGGCGCGCGACGAGCCCCGATTCCCCCTCGATCATCACGTCGCGGACATCGGCGAAGGTCTCGCCCACGAGCGCGATCCGCTCCGCGGGCGGCCCGGCGAAATCGAGCCCGAGCGCGAGCCCGCGCACCCATTCCGCCCCGGCGCGCGTCTTGCCGGCGCCGCGGCCCCCGAGCATAAGCCAGGTCGTCCAGTCGCCGGGCGGCGGAAGCTGGTCGGCGCGCGCGATCGCGGGCCACGGCCGGAACAGCGCCCGCAGCTCATCCGCCCCCATCCGGTCGATGTCGGGCGCCCGGGCGAGCCGCGCGAGCCAGTCGCTCCTGCATGGTCTTGAGGTCCCGCCGCATCCATTCGATGTCGCCATCCGCCTCGCCCGTCTCGTTGCCGCGGAGGGAAGGCGCCAGCGCCCCGTCCCGTGCCGGCCTTGCCGCGATGCGTCTTTTCCGCATGGTCCGCTCCGTCGTCCCCAAGGTCTCGCGCATCCGCATCTCGCGGCAGCCGCGGCCGCCCCGCCGGGCGGCAGGTGCCGTGCGCGGTCCGCGCCCGCACGGTCCGCGCCCGCACGGGGCCGTCACAGCCCGCGCCTCCGCCTGTCGCAAGCACCGCG
>NZ_SPKJ01000213.1 GCF_009866965.1 Propylenella binzhouense
GAGGCCGCAGGGGCGGCCTCGGCCGGGCGCGGCGGCGCGGGGGCGGCATCCGCCGCCTCCGGCTCCACGATGAGCGCCGTCTCCGTCGCGGCGACGGCCGGCGGGATCGCCTCGTCCGAAACGTCCTCCGGCTCGGCCGGGGCGGGCAGCGGCGGCGGAGCGAGATCGGCCTCGTCGATGTGGAAGGCCTCCGGCCCGGCGAGGCTCTCCACCGGCACCCGCCATTCGACCGCGTCGAGGCGGCCCGTCACCGGCGAGGCCGGCGCCCAATGCTCGAGCACGATGCCGTCGGCGATCCAGGCCGCGTCGCGCGGCGCGTGGACGGCCCGCGCCAGCCATTCGCGCGCGCGCCCGCGGTCGCCCGTCTCCGCCTCCTCGATCTCGGCCATCAGGATGAGCGCGTTCTGCGTCGGGCGGGTGCGAATGACGGGCAGGATCGCGTCGCGCGCCTTCTGCCACTCGCGGGCCTCCATGGCGGCGCGGGCGAGCGCCAGCCGGCCCTCGTCGGCCTGCGGGCGCATGCGCTGCAGATATTCCACGCGCTTCAGCCGGTCGAGCGCCGAATCGCCCGTCCGCACATGGGCATAGGCCTCGGCGATCTCCGGGTGCGGCGCCACCTTCCAGGTCGTCTCGAGCACCTTGGCGGCGCGCCGGATCTCGCCGAGCCGGGCGAGCACGCGGCCGGCGACGGCGGCGGCGGGCACGAGGTCGGGCGCAAGGTCGTGCGCCTCGAGCGCATACTGGCGCGCCTTCTCCGGGTCCCCGGCCTCGCATTCCTGCGCCATCGCGGTCAGGATCACGGCGCGCGTCCGCCGGGTCGCCTTCTTCTCGAGGACGCGGCTGTCGGCGTAGGTCGAGAGCGTCCGCAGCGCGCCCTCCCAGTCGCCCTCCGAGACCTGGTGGCGGAGGAGAGCGCGGCCGGCCCAGGCGGTCGTGCCGGAGGTCTGGCGCGCGAGCTCGGCATAATGGCGCGCGGTCTCGCGGTCGCCGCGGCGGTCGGCCTCGATATAGAGGCCGCGCAGCCCGACGACGCGGGTGGCGGGATCGTCCGTCATGGCGAGGAAGACGTCGTGCGCGGCCGCGTCGTCGCCCCTGAGCTGTGCCGTCTGCGCCTGCAGGAGCCGCGTCAGAGGCGCGCCGGGCAGCCGGCGCACCGCCTCGCCGCTCGCCCGCTCGGCCGCCCGCACGTCGCCCGCCGCGAGCGCCAGGAAGCCGTCCGC
>NZ_SPKJ01000214.1 GCF_009866965.1 Propylenella binzhouense
GGCCGCGCGGCTCCGCGCGGCCCGGCCCGGCTGGTGGGTGGTGCCGGCGCTCGCGCGGTGACCCGCGCGGCTTGACCGGCCCAAGCGCGCATGGCAGGCAGCGCCCGACTGCCACGAGATCGGACCAGCACGGTGAGCGCTTCCCAGACGGCACCCGTTCCGGACGAGGCCGCGCCGCACATGGCGCCGGCCCGCTCCTTCCAGGGCCTCATCCTCACGCTCCAGCGCTACTGGGCGGACAAGGGCTGCGTCATCCTGCAGCCCTACGACATGGAGGTCGGCGCCGGCACCTTCCATCCGGCGACGACGCTGCGCTCGCTCGGCCCGCGGCCGTGGCGGGCCGCCTATGTGCAGCCGTCGCGGCGCCCGGCCGACGGGCGCTACGGGGAGAACCCGAACCGGCTGCAGCATTACTACCAGTACCAGGTGATCCTGAAGCCGTCGCCGCCCGACCTGCAGGAGCTCTATCTAGGCTCGCTGAGGGCGATCGGCATCGACCCGAACCTGCACGACATCCGCTTCGTCGAGGACGATTGGGAAAGCCCCACGCTCGGCGCCTGGGGCCTCGGCTGGGAATGCTGGTGCGACGGCATGGAGGTGTCTCAGTTCACCTATTTCCAGCAGGTCGCCGGGTTCGAATGCGCGCCGGTCTCCGGCGAGCTCACCTACGGGCTGGAGCGCCTCGCAATGTACGTGCAGGGCGTCGACAACGTCTACGACCTCAACTTCAACGGCCGCGAGGACGAGGGCAAGGTGAGCTACGGCGACGTCTTCCTGCAGGCGGAGCAGGAATATTCGCGCTTCAACTTCGAGGCGGCCGACACCGCCATGCTGCTGCGCCATTTCGAGGATGCCGAGCACGAATGCGCGGCGCTGCTCGCGGCGGGGGAGGCGGAGGAGCGCCACCGCATGGCGCTGCCGGCCTACGACCAGTGCATCAAGGCGAGCCACGTCTTCAACCTGCTCGACGCCAGGGGCGTGATCTCGGTCACCGAACGGCAGAGCTACATCCTGCGCGTGCGGGCGCTCGCGCGCGCCTGCGGCGCCGCCTGGCTGAAGACCGCCGGCGGGGGCGCCGGCTAGGCGCTCGCGGCGGCGGGCG
>NZ_SPKJ01000215.1 GCF_009866965.1 Propylenella binzhouense
CCGGCGGGCGGCGGGCGTCGGGGCGCCGGCGCGGACGGCGAAGCCGTCCCAGCGCAGGAGCCCGCCGTCGAGGCTCACGACACGCTGGCCCGGCGCCAGCGCCGACGGATCCGGCCAATCGGCCCCGGCGGCGAGGACGCCCACCTGGCGCAGCCTGCGCCGGAGCGCATCGGGTCCCTCCACCCTGGCGACGAGAGGCTCGACCCCTGCCGGAAGCGCCGGATCGCCGGCCTGCGGCTCGACGCCGCGCCAATGGGCCGGCGAGGCCGGGTCGAGATCGGCATCGAGGTCCTCTCCCAGGGCGGCCACGAGAGCCAGTTCGTATCCCGGGGCGGCCTGCATGCCGTCGAGGACGGCGCGATGCTCGCGCGGCCGGCCCGTATCGAGGACGCGCACGAGCGTCCGGGCCTCCGCCTGAAGCGCACTGAGGCGCCGTTCGGCCGCCTCGCGCGGGGGGGCCGCCTCACGCTCCCTTTCGAGCATCCCGGCAAGCGCCGCCTCGAGCGCCTGAAGCCCGGATTCGGCGGAAGCGAGCTCGGCGAGCGCCGTTTCGAGCGCGGCAGCGGCGCCGGCGCGCCGGCCCTCCCCTTCGTCCGGGCCGAGAGCCCCTATCTGCCCTTCGACGGTCCCGAGCTCGCCCGTGGCGCGGGCGAGCCGCGCCTCCGCTTCCCGCAGCGATCGTTCCGTCGCCCCGCGCTCGGCGGCCGCGCTCGCAAGCGCGGAGGCCGCCTCGGTCAGGGCCTGCTGAGCCTTCGACGCTTCCGTGCCGGCGATCTCGGCGGCCGCGCGCGCCGATGCCATTGCGGCTGCATCGCCGGCGCTCTCCTCCCGCAGCCGCCGCTCTTCCCGATCGAGGGCCTCGGCCTGGACGCGCGCCTCTTCCGCTATTTCCGCTTCGCGCCCGAGGTCGGATCTCGCCTGGGCATGCCGACCGGAGAGCTCCTTCTGCCGCGCCGCATTCCGCTCGGCCTCGCGCTCGATTTCGCCCGCCGCGGCGCGGAGCCGCTCCAGTGCGGCCTGCGTCTCGGCCGCATCGCCGCGCATGCGCGGCAGCCGGTCGCCGGCCACGGCCTCGTCGCGCGCGGCGCCGG
>NZ_SPKJ01000216.1 GCF_009866965.1 Propylenella binzhouense
CGCGGCGGCGAGTAGCGGCAGGAAGCCGGGACCGCGGCTGACGGTCGCCGGCCGCTCGACGGGCGGCGGCGGGATCTCCGCGCGCTCCGGCTCGGCCGGAGGCTCCTCCGGCGGCTCGGCCGAGGGCTCCTCCGCCGCCGGGGCCTCGCCGGCGACAATCTCCTCGGGCGCGGGATGCGTGCCGGCGAGCGGGCTCCGGGCGTCCTCGCCGGCGCGGGTCGCGATCCCGTCCGGAGCGGGCTCCCCGGCCGCCGCCGTTTCTTCGGCGGCGGTTTCCGCGGAGGCGGCGGTTTCTGCGGGGGAGACGGCGGGCTCCTCGTCGCGAGCCGCGGGAGAAGATGCCGTCTCCTCAAGCGGCGGCTCGGCGGCGCCCGGCGCTTCCGCCGGGGCGTCCGGCGGAGAGGGGGGAAGCGTCCCCGGCGGCGCGGGCTCCTCGGCCGGCTCCGGCCCGGCCTCCGCAGCCGGGCCCGCCGGCTCCTCCTCCGGCTTCGGGGGCACGAATCCGCCTTCGGCGACGGTCTCGGGGCCGGGCATGGCGGCAATGTCGGCAGCGGCGGGCGCGGCCGCCTCGCCCGATTCGGCAGGCGCCGGGCCGGCTTCGGCCTGCTTCTCCGCCTCCTCGGCCTTGCGCGTCACCTCCTCCGCCTTCAGATCGATGATCACGGGCGGACGACCGCCCCGTGAGCGCGACGATCCGGACCGGCTCCTCGTCTGCTTCGCCAAAAGCCTCTCCCGTCGAACCCGCAGGCCGCGGGCGGCCCGCGGCGGTTCCGCTCTACATTGCGCGATGGCGAGGCGGTGGCAAGGCAGGCGCGTGCTAACCGGCAGGCTGCGCCGCATTGCCGCCAGCATCCCCGCCGCCGCCGAGCAGCGCGAAGAGGGCGCCCTGGTCGGGGCGGCCGGCGACGCGCACCGGGCCGGCGGCGATCGGCCGGACCGGCTCCGCCACCCGCTCCGAGAGGCAGTAGCAGGCGACCGCCTCCGGCAGGGGGACGAGCCG
>NZ_SPKJ01000217.1 GCF_009866965.1 Propylenella binzhouense
CGGCGCCACCAGGGCGCCCGCGGGAATGGCCGGGCGGTTCCGTCCGCCCCGGCCGGGCCCTCAGGCCTGGGCGGCGGGCCGGGCGGCGGGCACCCTCTGCGGCGCCGGCGCCAGCACCATCACCATCTGGCGGCCTTCGAGCTTCGGCTCGAACTCGACCTTCGAGGCCTCGTTCAGCTCGTCGCGGACGCGGACGAGCAGATCGAACCCCAGTTCCTGGTGGGCGAGCTCGCGGCCGCGGAAGCGGAGCGTCACCTTGACCTTGTCGCCCTCTTCCAGGAAGCGGCGGGCGGAGCGCATCTTCACCTCGTAATCGTGGGTGTCGATGTTCGGCCGCATCTTGATCTCTTTGACCTCGACGGTCTTCTGCCGCTTGCGCGCCTCAGCCGCCTTCTTCTGCGACTGGAACTTGAACTTGCCGTAATCGAGGATCTTCACGACCGGCGGGCGCGAATTCGGTGCGATCTCGACCAGGTCGAGACCGGCTTCCTCGGCCAGCTGGCGCGCCTCGTCGATCGGAACGATGCCGCGATTCTGGCCTTCCTGGTCGACGAGCTGGACCTGCGGGATCCGGATCTCGTCATTGACGCGGGGCCCCTCCTTTACGGGCGGGGGTGCACGATAGGGTCGGCGAATGGGTAGATCTCCTCTTGTAGTTTCGCATGCGGGATATGGGTGTCCGGGGCGCTCGAAACCACCGGCACCCAACAAGAATCCGGTCCTTTGGTTCCGAAGTCAACCTGTGTTGCCTTGGTTCGCGCCCGTCTAGCGGGAATCGTGATCGGCCGGCGCCAGGATCTCGTCATAGACGGCGAGCGTCGCCGCCACCATCCTCTCCACGGAAAAGGCCTGCGCATGGGCGCGGGCGCGGGCGGAAAGCGCGATCTTCTCCTGCGGCGCGAGCGCGAGCGCGGCGCCGACCGCTTCGGCGAGCGCGGCCGGATCGCCGGGCGGCACGTGCCAGCCGGTGCGGCGCCCGGG
>NZ_SPKJ01000218.1 GCF_009866965.1 Propylenella binzhouense
CAGCGGGCGGCCCGGCGGCGCCGGGCGCGCCGGCCAGGAAGTGCCAGAACGGCGCGGCCCTCCTCTCCTGCCTGTTCGACCGCGCGCCCGCCTCCGGCGCGCTCGGCCCGCCTCCTGCGCCGGGTCCCGCGGCGTGGCGGACCGACATGCGGCGTCTCACCGGCAGAAAGGTGCCCGTCCCCGCGGGACCTCCGAAGCCCGCTTCCGCCTGAAGCCAGCCATGCGGACCGCGCCGGATCCGGCGCGGGCCCGGTCGAACTTCCGAAGCGGAGCATCAATCTCAATGAACAGACGTATTTTCCTGGCCGCGTCGGCGGCCTGGGCGCTTGCCGGCTGCACGGTGCGGAACCCCGCGCCGCCGCCGGCCGTGGTCGAGCCGGTGATGCTCGTCCCGAAGGCGCCGGAGATCTTCCCGATCGAAGCGGTCGACCTCTCCCGGATCGACCGCCGCTACTGGCGCCAGGTCGTCCCCGATCCGACCGGCGAGCGGCCCGGCACGATCGTCGTCGACCCGGACGCGAAATTCCTCTGGCTGGTCATGGAGGGCGGCCGGGCCATGCGGTACGGCGTGGGCGTCGGGCGCGACGGCTTCGGCTGGAGCGGCACGGCGACCATCGCGCGGAAGGCCGAATGGCCGACCTGGACGCCCCCGCGCGAGATGATCGCGCGCGAGCCGGAGCTCGCCCGCTATGCCGGCGGCATGGCGGGCGGGCCGGAGAACCCGCTCGGCGCCCGCGCCCTCTATCTCTACCAGGGCGGCCGGGACACGCTCTACCGGCTTCACGGAACGGGCGAGCCGTGGTCGATCGGCAAGGCGGTCTCCTCCGGCTGCATCCGGCTCCTGAATGTCGACGTGATCGACCTCTACGACCGCGTTCCCCGCGGCTCGCGGGTGGTGGTCCGGCAGTCGGCCGGCGGCGCGCAGGCGTGAACGCGCGCGGGCGCCGCGCCGCCGGCGCCCGCATCCGCGG
>NZ_SPKJ01000219.1 GCF_009866965.1 Propylenella binzhouense
CCGCCTCCGCCGGATCGGCGGCGACGCCGCGCCCGTCCGCGAGCAGCCGGGCAAGGCGGATCTGCGCGGCCGGATTGCCCGCGCTCGCCGCCTCGCGGAACCAGCGCGCGGCGACCGCCTCGTCCTTGGCCACGCCGCGGCCGTTGAAGAGCATGATGCCGTATTCGACCTGCGCGTTCGAATGGCCCGCGCGCGCGGCCTCGGCGAACCACCGCGCGGCCTCGCTCTCGTTCTTCACCACGCCCACCCCTTCGGCGTAGAGGCCCGCCAGGGCGAATTCCGCATCCGAATCGCCGAGCCGCGCGGCGTTGCGGAGATAGGCCGCCGCCAGCATCGGGTTGCGCGGGCGGCCCTGCCCCTGCAGCAGCATGTAGGCGAGCTCCCTGAGCGCGACGGCGTGGCCGGCCCCGCCCGCCTTCGTGAAGAGGTCCGCGGCCTTCGCGAGATCCTGCTTCACGCCGACGCCTTCGAGATACATCCGGCCGAGCGCGTAGAGCGCCTCCCTGTCGCCCTCGTCGGCCGCGATCTGGTACCAGCCCGCCGCCTCGCCGAGATCCTGCTTCACGCCGAGACCGCGCGCGAGAAGCTCGCCGACCAGGGTCGCGGATGCGGCATTGCCCTTCTTCGCCTGTTCGAGCGCCAGCGCGAAGGCGGAAAGGAAATAGCCGCGCTGGAAGGCGCCGTAGGCGTAATCGGGGGGCGGGCCGCCCTCTTCCCCGGCCGCCTCCATGCCGCGCTCGATGCGCTGGTCGATCTTGTCGTTCGCGACCGGGGAGGGAAGCGTCGCGTCCGGCGCCGTCACCTCCGCCGGGCTGCCGAGCTCCTCCGGGCTCGCCAGCGGCATGCCCTCCTGCGCGGATGCCTGCCCGCCGGCGGCGAGGAGGAGCGCGAGCCCGGCCGCGGCGGCGCGCCTCACGCGGCCGGCTCCGGGG
>NZ_SPKJ01000022.1 GCF_009866965.1 Propylenella binzhouense
CGGGCACGCCGGCCTCCTCGGCAGGCCCGGCGATGCCCGTGAAGGGCTCGCGCGCACAGGCGCCGCGGCCTTGGGCGGACGCTCTCTAGCGACCGGCGGAACAGCCGGAACCGGGGCGGCAGCGAGGGACAGGCGGCGGCAAGGCCGGCGGGCCGCGCCACAGCGCCACAGCGCCACAGCGCCACATCCGCGCCACAGCGCCACATCCGCGCGCGGCCGGGCGGACTTGCGGGCCCGGCGGGGCTGGTCTAATCCATGCCAGCCTCGCTTCCCCGGGGGATTCCGATCGCTGCGCCCGATTGCGCGGATCGCCGAAACGCTTAAATAGACACCCGACGCTGCACTGCAACGGAAGCCATGGACGCGCTCCTCCTCAGCTACCTGCCCATCGTCGTTTTCATCGGTATCGCCCTGGTGATCGGGCTGGCGCTGCTCGTCTCCCCCTTCATCGTCGCCTACAAGGATCCCGACCCCGAAAAGGTGTCCGCCTATGAGTGCGGGTTCGCCGCGTTCGACGATGCGCGCATGAAGTTCGACGTGCGCTTCTACCTGGTCGCGATCCTCTTCATCATCTTCGATCTCGAGGTCGCGTTCCTGTTTCCCTGGGCGGTCGCGTTCAAGTCGCTCGGCTGGTTCGGCTTCTGGTCGATGATGGCATTCCTGGGCGTGCTCACCGTCGGCTTCGTCTACGAATGGAAGAAGGGCGCCCTCGAATGGGACTGATCGACACCCGCCCGAAGATCGAGGATCCGCATCCGCAGGGCATGCTCGCGCCGCAGGCGCGCGTCCGCGCCGAGGATCCGTTCTTCACCGAGGTCAATGACGAGCTCGCCGACAAGGGCTGGCTCGTCACCTCCACCGACGAGCTCATCACCTGGGCGCGCACCGGCTCGCTGATGTGGATGACGTTCGGGCTTGCCTGCTGCGCCATCGAGATGATGCAGGTGTCGATGCCGCGCTACGACGTCGAGCGCTTCGGCTTCGCGCCGCGCGCCTCGCCGCGGCAGTCCGACGTGATGATCGTGGCCGGCACGCTCACCAACAAGATGGCGCCGGCGCTCCGCAAGGTCTACGACCAGATGCCGGCGCCGCGCTACGTGATCTCGATGGGCTCCTGCGCGAACGGCGGCGGCTACTACCACTATTCCTATTCGGTGGTGCGCGGCTGCGACCGCATCGTGCCGGTCGACATCTACGTGCCGGGCTGCCCGCCGACGGCGGAGGCGCTGCTCTACGGCGTCCTCCTCCTGCAGCGGAAGATCCGCCGCACCGGAACGATCGAGCGCTGACGATGGCGATCCCGGCTCCGACCAGCGAAGGCCTGTCCGACATCGCCGCCCATATCGCCGACGTGCTCGGCGAGCGGCTCGAGGGGAGCACGATCGCCCAGGGCGAGCTCACCATCAATGTCGGCGTCGGCGACATCATCAACGTGCTGAGGTTCCTGCGCGACGATCCGAGCCTCGCCTTCGTCTGCCTGATCGACATCTGCGGCGTCGACTGGCCGGCGCGGCCGCTGCGCTTCGACGTCGTGTACCATCTTCTCAGCCCGCGCCAGAACGCGCGCATCCGCGTGAAGCTCGCCGTCGACGACACCACGCCGGTGCCTTCGGCGACCGAGATCTTTCCGGCGGCGGACTGGTTCGAGCGCGAGGCCTACGACTTCTACGGGATCCTGTTCTCCGAGCACCCGGACCTGCGCCGGATCCTCACGGATTACGGCTTCCAGGGCCATCCGCTCCGCAAGGACTTCCCGCTCACCGGCTTTGTCGAGGTGCGCTACGACGACGAGCGCAAGCGGGTGGTCTACGAGCCGGTGAAGCTTCAGCAGGAGTTCCGGAACTTCGATTTCCTGTCGCCGTGGGAGGGGCCGGAATACGCGCTGCCCGGCGACGAGAAGAGAAGCGAATAGCGGCAGGTGAATAGAGCGAGTAGTGAATAGTGAATGGACGAGGAGCGCGCCGATCCGATCACGGATTACCGCGATCTTCGCGTGTGGAAAGAAGCAATGGCATTAGCCGCCGACATATACCTGGTGACCCGCGGCTTTCCGCGCGACGAACTGTTCGGGATGGTGTCCCAGATGCGTCGTGCGGCGGCGTCTGTGCCGGCGAACATCGCCGAAGGCTTCGGCCGCGAGCAGACGCGCCCTTTCGTGCACTCGCTCCGCGTGGCGCAAGGTTCGCTCAAGGAGCTCGAGACGCATGTGCTTCTGGCCGAACGCGTGAACCTCCTGCCGGCCCAGGACGCTGCGACGCTCGGCCGGAAATGCGAGACTGTGGGCAAGATGCTGCGGGCGCTTATCCGTTCGCTGATGAAACGGGCGGATGGGTTCTGATGACCGATACGCGATTCACGATTCACGATTCACTAGGCCACCACCGCTGTTTCCCGTTCACCCTCCGCCCTCTTTCCGGAGCCTTCGCATGAGCGAGGCGGACGTCCGCAACTTCAACATCAACTTCGGGCCGCAACACCCTGCGGCGCACGGAGTTCTGCGTCTCGTGCTCGAGCTCGACGGCGAGATCGTGGAGCGGGTCGACCCGCATATCGGGCTGCTCCACCGCGGCACCGAGAAGCTGATCGAGGCGAAGACCTATCTCCAGGCGCTGCCTTATTTCGACCGGCTCGATTATGTCGCGCCGATGAACCAGGAGCATGCCTGGTGCCTGGCGGTCGAGCGGCTGCTCGAGCTCGAAGTGCCGAAGCGCGGGCAGCTCATCCGCGTCCTCTACGCAGAGATCGGGCGGATCCTGTCGCATCTCCTCAACGTCACCACGCAGGCGATGGATGTCGGCGCGCTGACGCCGCCGCTCTGGGGCTTCGAGGAGCGCGAGAAGCTGATGGTCTTCTACGAGCGCGCCTCCGGCTCGCGCATGCACGCCGCCTATTTCCGGCCCGGCGGCGTGCACCAGGACCTCACCCCGGCGCTGATCGACGACATCTGGGCCTTCTGCGACCCGTTCCTGCAGGTCTGCGACGATCTCGAGGGGCTCCTCACCGACAACCGCATCTTCAAGCAGCGCAATGTCGATATCGGGGTGGTGGCGCTCGAGGATTGCTGGAAGTGGGGCTTCTCGGGCGTGATGGTGCGCGGCTCGGGCGCCCGCTGGGACCTCCGCAAGGCGCAGCCCTACGAGTGCTACGACGAGCTGGAGTTCGACATCCCGATCGGGCACAGCGGCGATTGCTACGACCGCTATCTCATCCGCATGCACGAGATGCGGCAGTCCGCCCGGATCATGAAGCAGTGCCTGGAGCGGCTGCGGTCGGCGGAGGGCGCGGGGCCGGTGTCGTCCACGGACGGCAAGATCGTGCCGCCGAAAAGGGGCGAGATGAAGCGCTCGATGGAGGCGCTCATCCACCATTTCAAGCTGTACACCGAGGGCTTCCACGTCCCCGAGGGCGAGGTCTACGCGGCGGTCGAGGCGCCGAAGGGCGAGTTCGGCGTCTATCTCGTGTCGGACGGCTCGAACAGGCCCTATCGCTGCAAGATCCGCGCCCCGGGCTTCGCGCATCTCCAGGCGATGGACTTCATGTGCCGCGGCCACATGCTCGCCGACGTGTCGGCCGTGCTCGGCTCGCTCGACATCGTGTTCGGGGAGGTCGACCGGTGACCCTCCGCGACGCGCGCCCCGAAACGAAACGCACGGCAGGTGAGTAATGGCCGTCCGCCGCCTCGCTGAAGAGCAACCGGAGAGCTTCGCCTTCACGGCCGAGAACCAGGCCTGGGCGGAGCGGACGATCCGGAAATTCCCGGAGGGACGGCAGGCCTCCGCCGTCATCCCGCTGCTCTGGCGCGTCCAGGAGCAGGAAGGCTGGGTCACCAAGCCCGCCATGGAGAGCATCGCCGCGATGCTCGGCATGCCGCAGATCCGCGTGCTCGAGGTGGCGACCTTCTACACGATGTTCCATCTCGCCCCGGTCGGGCGGAAGGCGCATGTCCAGGTCTGCGGCACGACGCCCTGCATGCTGCGCGGCGCGGGCGACCTGATCGAGCTCTGCAAGAGCCGGATCGCGCCGCACCCGCACGAGGTGACGGCCGACGGCGCGCTCTCCTGGGAGGAGGTCGAGTGCCTCGGCGCCTGCGTGAACGCGCCGATGGTGCAGATCTTCAAGGACACCTACGAGGACCTCACGCCGGAGACGCTGGCCGCGATCATCGACGCCTTCGAGCGCGGCGAGACGCCGAGGCCGGGTCCGCAGATCGACCGGCAGCATTCCGCGCCGGCGGGCGGGCCGACCACGCTCACGACGCTCGACTGGGGCGTCGAGGAGGACGTGCGCGAGCCGGCCCCGGCCCATGCGGCCGGGACGGAGCATCCGGGCGACGGCGCCGCGGCCCCGCCGGGGACGCCCCGCACGGCGGTCGACGAGACGGCGGGTGGCGAGGAGTTCGCGGCCGAGGTCGAGCGGCGGAAGGGCCGGGCCGTCCTGCGCACCGGCACCGATCCCGCCGCCGGCGAGGCGGCCGCGCAGAAGAAGGGACGGCCCGATCCGACGGGACGCTCCGACGAGGCGGCCTCGCGCGCCATGGGCGCGCGTGCCGAAGGGAAGCCGACCGGGGAAGAGGAAGCACCGAAGGACGGGGGCTTCCCGCCGCGCGAGCGGCGCGGCCGGGGCAAGAAGGAATGATGCCGGCCGGGGGCAGATCCCGGCGGGAGGCGGCGCGACGCGCCGCAGCAAGCCGGCCGCCGCGCGCGGCCGATCGCACGAGCGCCTGAGGGACGGGTCGAACGCATGCTCGCCGACAAGGACCGGATCTTCACCAACATCTACGGGCTGCACGACCGCGGCCTGAAGGGCGCGCGCAAGCGCGGCGCCTGGGACGGGACGAAGGGCTTCATCGACAAGGGCCGAGACTGGATCATCGCCGAGATGAAGGCGTCGGGCCTCCGGGGACGGGGCGGGGCCGGCTTCCCGACCGGCCTCAAATGGTCCTTCATGCCGAAGGAATCCGACGGCCGCCCGCATTATCTGGTCGTCAATGCCGACGAGTCCGAGCCCGGCACCTGCAAGGACCGGGACATCATGCGGCACGACCCGCATCTCCTGATCGAGGGCTGCCTGATCGCCTCCTTCGCGATGGGCGCACATGCCTGCTACATCTACATACGCGGCGAGTACATCCGCGAGCGCGAGGCGCTGCAGGCGGCGATCGACGAGTGCTACGAAGCCGGGCTGATCGGACCGAACAACGTCCACGGCTGGGACTTCGACTGCTACGTCTCGCACGGCGCCGGCGCCTATATCTGCGGCGAGGAGACGGCGCTCCTCGAAAGCCTCGAGGGCAAGAAGGGCATGCCCCGGCTGAAGCCGCCGTTCCCGGCCAACATGGGCCTCTACGGCTGCCCGACGACCGTGAACAACGTCGAGTCGATCGCGGTCGCGCCGACCATCCTGCGCCGCGGCGCCGCCTGGTTCGCCGGCTTCGGGCGCGAGAACAACACCGGCACCAAGCTCTTCTGCATCTCCGGCCACGTCAACCGGCCGTGCACGGTCGAGGAGGAGATGAGCATTCCGTTCCGCGAGCTCGTGGAGCGCCATTGCGGCGGCATCCGCGGCGGCTGGGACAATCTCCTGGCAATCATTCCGGGCGGCTCGTCCGTCCCGGTCGTGCCGGCGCACCAGTGCGACGACCTTCTGATGGATTTCGACGCGCTGCGCGCCGTGAAGTCGGGGCTCGGAACCGCCGCGGTGATCGTGATGGACAAGTCGACGGACATCGTCCGCGCGATCGCCCGCATCTCCTATTTCTACAAGCATGAAAGCTGCGGGCAGTGCACGCCCTGCCGCGAGGGGACGGGCTGGATGTGGCGCGTGCTGGAGCGGATGGCGCGCGGCGAGGCCGAGAAGCGCGAGATCGACATGCTTCTCGAGGTCACCTACCAGGTCGAGGGCCACACGATCTGCGCGCTCGGCGATGCGGCGGCCTGGCCGGTCCAGGGCCTGATCCGGCATTTCCGGCCGGAGATCGAGAAGCGCATCGACGAGTATGCGGCGCGGCCGCGGCCGACGCCCTCTGAAATCCTTCAGGCGGCGGAATAGGGAAGGCGACGTGGACGCGCGTGGGACTTGGCGACCAGCGGCTTCTCCGGACGCACGACCGCCGCGGCGCGGCAAACGGGTGAGATGAATGTCTGATCTTCGCAAGGTCAAGGTCGACGGCAAGGAGGTCGAGGTCCCGGCTCACTACACGCTCCTGCAGGCGTGCGAGGAGGCGGGTGCCGAGATTCCGCGCTTCTGCTTTCACGAGCGGCTGTCGATCGCCGGCAATTGCCGCATGTGCCTGGTCGAGCTGAAGGGGGCGCCGAAGCCGATCGCCTCCTGCGCCTGGGGCGTGCGCGACTGCCGGCCGGGGCCGAACGGCGAGCCGCCGGAGGTGATCACGCGCTCGCCGACGGTGAAGAAGGCACGCGAGGGGGTGCTGGAGTTCCTGCTGATCAACCATCCGCTCGACTGCCCGATCTGCGACCAGGGCGGCGAGTGCGACCTGCAGGACCAGACCATGGCCTACGGCGTGGACGCCTCGCGCTTCCACGAGAACAAGCGGGCGGTCGAGGACAAGTATATCGGCCCGCTGGTGAAGACCTGGATGAACCGCTGCATCCACTGCACGCGCTGCATCCGCTTCACGACCGAGGTCGCCGGCGTCGCCGAGCTCGGCGCGACGGGCCGCGGCGAGGACATGGAGATCACCACCTATCTCGAACACGCGATGACGTCCGAGCTGCAGTCGAACGTGGTCGATCTCTGCCCGGTCGGCGCGCTCACCTCGCGGCCCTACGCCTTCAAGGCGCGGCCCTGGGAGCTCTCCAAGACCGAGTCGATCGACGTGATGGACGCGCTCGGCTCGAACATCCGCGTCGATGCGCGCGGCAAGGAGGTGATGCGGATCCTGCCGCGGATGAACGAGGCGGTGAACGAGGAGTGGATCTCGGACAAGGCGCGTCACATCGTCGACGGGCTGAGGACGCAGCGCCTCGACCGTCCCTATGTGCGCGTCGACGGCAGGCTGCGCCCCGCGACCTGGCAGGAAGCCTTCGCGGCGATAGCGGCGCGCGCGAAGGGCGCCGACGGGAAGCGGATCGGCGCGATCGCGGGCGACCTCGCGACGGTCGAGGAGATGTTCGCGCTGAAGCTCCTGATGGCTTCGCTCGGATCGCCGAACCTCGACTGCCGCCAGGACGGCGCGATGCTCGATCCGGCCCTCGGGCGCGGCGCCTACCTCTTCAACGCGACGGTCGAGGGGATCGAGGCGGCCGACGCGCTGCTGATCATCGGCTCCAATCCGCGCAAGGAGGCGCCGGTCCTCAACGCGCGCATCCGCAAGCGCTGGCGGCTCGGGAACTTCCCGGTGGCCGTGATCGGCGAGCCGGCGGACCTCACCTATCCCTACCGGCATCTCGGCGCCGGGCCGGATTCGCTCTCCCGCCTCGCCGCCGGCGAGGAGGACTTCCTCGACGTGCTGAAGGCGGCCAAGCGGCCGCTCGTGATCGTCGGCCAGGGCGCGATCGCGCGGCCCGACGGCGCGGCGGTGCTTTCGGCGGCGGCAAGGCTCGCCGCCGGCCTCGAGAGCGCGGATCCGGAATGGGTCGGCTTCAGCGTGCTCCACACGGCGGCGGCGCGCGTCGGCGGGCTCGACATCGGCTTCGTGCCGGGCGAAAGCGGGCTCTCGACGGCCGGCATGATCGAGGCGGCCGGCAACGGCGGGCTCGACACGCTGTTCCTGCTCGGCGCCGACGAGATCGACATGCGGGCGCTCGGCTCGGCCTTCGTGGTCTATGTCGGCACGCATGGCGACGCGGGCGCGCACCGCGCCGACGTCATCCTGCCCGGGGCGGCCTTCAGCGAGAAGTCCGGCCTCTACGTCAACACGGAAGGCCGCGTGCAGATCGCGCTGCGGGCGACCTTCCCGCCGGGCGACGCGCGCGAGGACTGGTCGATCCTGCGGGCGCTTTCCGGCATTCTCGGCGAGCCGCTGCCCTTCGATTCGCTCGCGGAGCTGAGGGCGAAGCTCGCCCGCGCGCATCCTCATCTCGCCTATATCGACACGATCGAGCCGGGCGAGGCGGCGCATGTGCGCGCGCTCGCCGAGCAGGGCGGCGAACCCGGCCAGGCGCCGTTCGCGAGCCCGATCCGCGACTTCTACCTGACCAATCCGATCGCCCGCGCCTCCGCCGTGATGGCGGAATGCTCGGCGCTCCATCTCGGCCCGCCCGCGGCCGAGGCGGCCGAATAGGCGCCCCTCCATGAACGGCTTCGTCGACACCTATCTCATTCCGGGCCTGATCATGGCGGGGCAGAGCCTGCTCGTGATCGTCCTCCTCCTCATCGCGGTCGCCTACCTGCTCTATGCCGACCGCAAGATCTGGGCGGCGGTGCAGCTCCGCCGCGGTCCGAACGTCGTCGGGCCCTGGGGCCTGTTCCAGTCCTTCGCCGATCTCATCAAGTTCGTGCTGAAGGAGCCGGTCGTCCCGGCGCCGGCCAACAAGGCGATCTTCCTGCTGGCGCCGCTCGTCTCCACGGTGCTGGCGCTGTCGGTCTGGGCGGTGATCCCCTTCGCCGAGGGCTGGGTCGTCGCGGACATCAATGTGGGCGTGCTCTACGTCTTCGCCATCGCCTCGCTCGAGGTCTACGGCGTGATCATGGGCGGCTGGGCCTCGAACTCGAAATACGCCTTCCTTGGCGCGCTCCGCTCGGCCGCGCAGATGGTCTCCTACGAGGTCTCGATCGGCTTCGTCATCATCACGGTGCTGCTCGCGGTCGGCTCGCTCAACCTCTCCGACATCGTGCTCGCCCAGACGACCGGGCTCGGCACCATGATCGGCCTGCCGAACACCTTCCTCGACTGGCACTGGCTGCCGCTCTTCCCGATGTTCGTGATCTTCTTCATCTCGGGCCTCGCGGAGACGAACCGGCCGCCCTTCGACCTGCCCGAGGCGGAATCGGAGCTCGTCGCCGGCTACATGGTGGAATATTCCTCCGCGCCCTACATGATGTTCATGCTCGGCGAGTACGTGGCGACCGTGCTCGTCTGCGCACTCGGGACGATCCTGTTCCTCGGCGGGTGGCTGCCGCCCTTCAACTTCGCGCCGTTCACCTGGATCCCCGGCGTGATCTGGTTCGTGCTGAAGGCCGGGTTCCTGTTCTTCCTCTACGCCATGGTGAAGGCCATGGTGCCGCGTTACCGCTACGATCAGCTGATGCGGCTCGGCTGGAAGGTGTTCCTGCCGATCTCGCTCGCAGCCGTGGTGGTGGTCGCGCTCGTTCTGCAGCTGACGGGCTGGGGCGGCGTTCCCGTCCCGGCGGCCGGGTAAGCGGGGTGTCGCCGGCGCTCATCGGCGGCCTGGTCGGGCTTGCCTTCGCGGCGGCGGAATACGTCATGTTCGGCGCCCTGATCGGGCGGGCCGCCGAACGCGGCGAAACAGGCCGGGGACCGCGCGTGCTTGACCTCATCCGGAAGGTCCAGCTCGTGCTCTTCCCGCTCGTCGGAATCATCGCCGGCCCCTACGTGGCCGGCAGCTTGGGAGTTTCATGATGGCTAGCCTGTCGCAGGCGGCGGGATCGGTGCTCCTGAAGGAGTTCGTATCGGCCTTCGGGCTGGCGATGCGCTACTTCTTCAAGCCGCGGCCCACCGTGAACTATCCTTTCGAGAAGAACCCCGTGAGCCCGCGCTTCCGCGGCGAGCATGCGCTCCGGCGCTATCCGAACGGCGAGGAGCGCTGCATCGCCTGCAAGCTCTGCGAGGCGGTATGCCCGGCGCAGGCCATCACCATCGAGGCGGGCCCGCGCCGCAACGACGGCACGCGCCGGACGGTTCGCTACGACATCGACATGGTGAAGTGCATCTATTGCGGCTTTTGCCAGGAGGCCTGCCCCGTCGACGCGATCGTGGAGGGACCGAACTTCGAGTTCTCCACCGAGACGCGCGAGGAGCTTTACTATGACAAGGACAAGCTGCTCGCGAACGGCGACCGCTGGGAGCGGGAGATCGCCCGCAACATCGCACTCGACGCGGCCTATCGGTGAGCCGCTGCGCCGCGCCGCCGCCGGTGGACGCGGCGTGCCCGCTTCGTTAAGAGACCGGCGGCGCAAGCCCGCGGAATCCCCGACATGACCCTCCAGCCGCTCTTCTTCTATCTCTTCTCGTTCGTCACCATCGCCTCGGCGCTGATGGTGATCGCGGCGCGAAACCCCGTGCATTCCGTGCTGTTCCTGATCCTCGCCTTCGTGAACGCGGCGGGGCTGCTGCTGCTGCTCGGGGCGGAGTTCCTGGCGATGATCCTGATCGTCGTCTATGTCGGCGCGGTCGCGGTGCTCTTCCTCTTCGTCGTCATGATGCTCGACGTCGATTTCGCGGAGCTCCGGCAGGGCTTCCTGCAATACCTGCCGATCGGAGCGCTGGTCGGCGTGATCCTGCTCGTCGAGCTGATCGCGGTTCTCGGCGGGCTGGCGATCGCGCCGGAGGTCGAGACGCTCGCCACGCCGGTCCCGGCCGACGTCTCGAACGTCGCCGCGCTCGGGGCGGTGCTCTACACGCGCTACCTCTACTTCTTCCAGGCGGCCGGCGTGATCCTGCTCGTCGCGATGATCGGCGCCATCGTGCTGACGCTCCGTCACAAGGAGGGCGTCAAGCGGCAGGACATCTCGGTGCAGGTGGCGCGCGACCCGCGCAAGACCGTCGAGGTGGTCCAGGTCGAGACGGGGAGGGGGATCTGATGGCGGTCGGCCTCGGGCACTATCTGACAGTCGCGGCGGTGCTCTTCACGCTCGGCGTGTTCGGCATCTTCCTGAACCGGAAGAACGTCATCGTGATCCTGATGGCGATCGAGCTCATCCTGCTCGCCGTCAACATCAACCTCGTCGCGTTCTCGGCCTTCCTGGGCGACCTCACCGGCCAGGTCTTCGCGCTCCTGGTGCTCACCGTCGCGGCGGCCGAGGCCGCGGTCGGGCTCGCAATCCTCGTCGTCTTCTACCGCAACCGCGGTTCCATCGCGGTCGAAGACATCAATATGATGAAGGGCTGAGGCCTTGTATTCGGCGATCGTCTTCCTGCCGCTCTTCGGAGCGATCATTGCCGGCCTGATTTCGCTCGCCGGTGCCGCCGCGCGGCATCCGGGCGGCAGCCCCGCCCACGGCGCCGAGGACCACGCGACGGACAGCTTCGCGCCGCGCCACCGCGGGGTCCATGCGCCGGCCCATCACGGCGCCGCGATCGCCCATCCGCATCACGAGCCGCACGCGGAATCCGATGCCGCCCATGGCGGGCACGGCCCGGGGGCGGCCGAGATCGTGACCTCGGCCTTCCTCGTGATCTGCGCTGTGCTTTCCTGGATCGCCTTCTTCCGCGTCGGCGCGAACACCGGCGAGGCCTTCACCGTGCCGGTCCTGCGCTGGATCGAGTCGGGTGCGCTCGCCGCCGGCTGGGCGCTGCGGGTCGACACGCTGACCGCGGTGATGCTGGTCGTGGTGACGACCGTCTCCGCGCTCGTGCACGTCTATTCGATCGGCTACATGAGCCACGACCCGCACCGGCCGCGCTTCTTCGCCTATCTGTCGCTCTTCACCTTCGCCATGCTGATGCTGGTGACGGCCGACAATCTCGTCCAGATGTTCTTCGGATGGGAGGGCGTGGGCCTCGCTTCCTACCTGCTGATCGGCTTCTGGTATCACCGGCCGTCGGCGAACGCGGCCGCCATGAAGGCCTTCATCGTCAACCGGGTCGGGGATTTCGGCTTCGCGCTCGGCGTATTCGGGGTGTTCGTGCTGTTCGGCTCGGTCGAGTTCAGCTCGATCTTCGCGAACACGCAGGCGGTGGCGGAGGGCGGAGAGGTCGGCCTGCGGATCTTCGGCTCGGTCTTCACCGGCGAAGGCGCGCTGACCGTCGTCTGCCTGCTCCTCTTCATGGGCGCGATGGGCAAGTCGGCGCAGGTGCCGCTCCATACCTGGCTTCCGGACGCCATGGAGGGCCCGACGCCGGTCTCGGCGCTGATCCATGCCGCGACCATGGTCACCGCCGGCGTCTTCATGGTGGCGCGGCTCTCGCCGCTCTTCGAGCACGCGCCCGACGCCCTGATCGTGGTCACCGTCGTCGGCGCGATCACGGCCTTCTTCGCGGCGACCGTCGGCCTCGTCCAGAACGACATCAAGCGCGTGATCGCCTATTCGACCTGTTCGCAGCTCGGCTACATGTTCGTCGCGCTGGGGCTCGGCGCCTATTCGGTCGCGATCTTCCACCTCTTCACGCACGCCTTCTTCAAGGCGCTGCTCTTCCTCGGCGCCGGCTCCGTCATCCACGCCGTCTCCGACGAGCAGGACATGCGGCGGATGGGCGGCCTGCGGCGCGTGATCCCGGTCACCTACGCGATGATGCTGGTGGGCACGCTGGCGCTCACGGGATTCCCCTTCACGGCCGGCTATTATTCGAAGGACGCCATCATCGAGGCGGCCTATGCCGGCCACACGACGGCGGCGGGCCTCGCCTTCGTCCTGACCGTCGTGGCCGCAGCCTTCACCTCCTTCTATTCCTGGCGTCTCGTCTTCATGACCTTCCACGGCAAGCCGCGCGCCTCCGCCGAGGTGATGGAGCACGCGCACGAGAGCGCCTCGGTCATGCTGATCCCGCTCTACGTGCTGGCCGCTGGGGCGCTCCTCGCCGGCATCGCGTTCTCGGGGCTCTTCATCGGCGAGGCGCAGGAAGGCTTCTGGAAGGGGGCGCTGTTCTTCGGACCGGAGAACGAGATCCTCGAAGAGATGCACCACGCGCCGTTCTGGGTGGGGATCTCGCCCTTCGTCGCGATGGTGCTCGGGTTCCTCGTCGCGCTCTGGTTCTACATCCTCAGCCCGGACACGCCGCGGCGGATCGGCGAACAGCACGAGGGCCTCTACCGGTTCCTGCTCAACAAGTGGTATTTCGACGAGCTCTACGACTTCCTGTTCGTGCGCCCCGTCATGGCCCTCGGCCGCTTCCTCTGGAAGCGCGGCGACGGCTGGCTGATCGACGGGTTCGGTCCGGACGGCGTCTCCGCCCGGGTGCTCGACGTGACGCGCAACGTGGTGAAGCTGCAGACGGGCTACGTCTATCACTACGCCTTCGCGATGCTGATCGGCGTCGCGATCCTCGTCACCTGGATGATGTTCGCGGGCTGAGGATTACCTGATCATGCACTGGCCCATCCTCTCCACGGTGACCTTCCTGCCCCTCGTGGGGGCGGCGATCATCCTCTTCTTCATCCACGGGGACGAGGAGGTCCACCGGCGCAACATCCGCCATGTCGCGCTCGGCGTCACGGTCGTCACGTTCATCGTCTCGATCATGATCTGGACGGGCTTCGACCCGGCCAATCCGGGCTTCCAGTTCGTCGAGGAGGCCGGCTGGCTCGGCGGCTTCATGAGCTACCGGATGGGCGTCGACGGCATCTCGATGCTGTTCGTCATCCTGACGACGTTCCTGATGCCGCTCTGCATCCTCGCGAGCTGGGAAAGCGTGGAGCACCGGGTCAAGGAATACATGATCGCCTTCCTGGTGCTCGAGACGCTGATGATCGGCGTCTTCTGCTCGCTCGATCTCGTGCTCTTCTACGTCTTCTTCGAAGGCGGCCTCATCCCGATGTTCCTCATCATCGGGGTGTGGGGCGGCCCGCGGCGCGTCTATTCGGCGTTCAAGTTCTTCCTCTACACGCTGCTCGGCTCGGTGCTGATGCTGCTCGCCATCATGGCGATGTACTGGGAGGCGGGGACGACATCGATCCCCGAGCTCCTGCAGCACCAGTTCCCCGCCTCCATGCAGACCTGGCTCTGGCTCGCCTTCTTCGCCTCGTTCGCGGTGAAGATGCCGATGTGGCCGGTCCACACCTGGCTCCCGGACGCCCATGTCGAGGCGCCGACGGCGGGCTCCGTCGTGCTCGCCGCCATCCTCCTGAAGATGGGCGGCTACGGCTTCCTGCGCTTCTCCATCCCGATGTTCCCGCTCGCGAGCGCCGACCTCGCGCCGCTCGTCTTCACGCTGTCCGTCGTGGCGATCGTCTACGCCTCGCTGGTCGCGCTGATGCAGGAGGACATGAAGAAGCTGATCGCCTATTCCTCCGTCGCCCATATGGGCTTCGTGACGATGGGCGTCTTCACCGGCACGATGCAGGGCGTGCAGGGCGGCATCTTCCAGATGCTCTCGCACGGCCTCGTTTCCGGCGCGCTCTTCCTCTGCGTCGGCGTCGTCTACGACCGGCTCCATACCCGGCAGATCGACGCCTATGGCGGGCTCGTGAACCGGATGCCGTGGTACGCGCTGACCTTCATGGTCTTCACCATGGCCAATGTCGGGCTCCCTGGCACGTCCGGCTTCGTCGGCGAGTTTCTGACGCTCGTCGGCGCCTTCCAGGCGAACACCTGGGTGGCGGTGTTCGCGACGACCGGCGTCATCCTCTCCGCCTGCTACGCGCTCTGGCTCTACCGGCGCGTCGTCTTCGGCGAACTGGAGAAGGAGAGCCTGCGCTCCATTCTCGACATGGGCACGCGGGAGAAGGTGATCCTCGTCCCGCTCATCGTTCTCACCCTCTATTTCGGGATCTACCCGGCGGCGCTGATGGACGTCACCACGGCCGCGGTCGACAACCTCGTGAACAACTATCAGGCGGCGATCAGCGGGGCGGGCGCGACCGCCTCCCTGCTGGGCCATTGACCGCGGAGCCGCGCGAATGATCGACGTTGCAGCGATGCCGAACCTGACGCCGGTGCTGGCCGAAATCATGCTGACGGCCGGCGCCATGCTGCTGCTGATGTTCGGCGTCTTCACGGGCGAGCGCTCGACGCCGACGGTGACCGGCATGGCGGTGGCGCTGCTCGCCGGCGCGGTGCTGGTGGTGGCGCTCGGGGAGGGCACCTCGGTGACCTTCGGCGGCGCCTTCATCAGCGACGCCTTCTCGCGCTTCATGAAGATCGCGACCCTCGTGGCCTCCGCCGTCGCGATCGCCATGGCGGTCGGCTACGCGCGGAACGAACGGTTCGAGCGCTTCGAGTATCCCGTGCTGATCGTGCTTGCCACGACCGGCATGATGATGATGATCTCGGCGAACGACCTGATCAGCCTCTATCTGGGCCTGGAGATGCAGTCGCTCGCGGCCTATGTCGTGGCCGCGATCCACCGGGATTCCGTCCGCTCGACCGAATCCGGCCTCAAGTACTTCGTGCTCGGCTCGCTCGCCTCCGGCATGCTCCTCTACGGCGCGTCGCTCGTCTACGGCTTCACGGGCCACACGAATTTCGAGGCGATCGCGCAGGCCCTCGTCGACGGCCGCTCCGTCGGCCTCGTCATCGGGCTCGTCTTCGTGCTCGCCGGCCTCGCCTTCAAGATTTCCGCCGTCCCGTTCCACATGTGGACGCCGGACGTCTACGAGGGCGCGCCGACGCCGGTGACCGCCTTCTTCGCCGCCGCGCCGAAGCTCGCCGCCGTCGCGCTGATGGTGCGCGTCACCATCGAGGCGTTCGGGCCCGTGACCGCGGACTGGCAGCAGGTCGTCTCCTTCGTCGCGATCGCCTCCATGCTTCTCGGCTCGTTCGCGGCGATCGGCCAGACCAACATCAAGCGGCTGATGGCCTACTCCTCCATCGGCAATGTCGGCTACATCCTGGTCGGCCTCGCCGCGGGGACGCAGGCGGGCGTGCAGGGGGTCGTGCTCTATCTCGTGATCTACGTGGTCATGACGCTCGGCGCCTTCGCCTGCATCCTGGCGATGCGCCGGCGCGACCAGATGGTGGAGGACATCGAATCGCTGTCCGGCCTCGCCCGCACGCAGCCCTTCACCGCCTTCATGTTCGCGGCGATTCTCTTCTCGCTTGCCGGCATCCCGCCGCTCGCGGGCTTCTTCGCGAAATACTGGGTGTTCCTGGCGGCGATCGAGGCGCACCTCTACGGGCTTGCCGTCATCGGCGTCCTGAGCAGCGTCGTGGGCGCCTATTATTACCTGCGGATCGTGAAGCTGATGTATTTCGACGAGCCGCTCGTGACGTTCGAGCGGATGCCGGCCGAACTCAAGACCGTCTCGGCTCTCTCGGGCGCGTTCCTTCTGGTCTTCGTGCTCTTTGCGGCGCCGCTCGTCGAGGCGGCCGCGGTCGCCGCGCGAAGCCTGTTCTGACGGGATGAAGCCGACGGAAGGCGTTCGCCGCATAATCCTGGAGCGGATCGGCTCGACGAACGACGAAGCCATGCGGCGGCTCCTCGCCGGAGAGCCGCACCCCTTCTGGGTGACGGCGGCGCGGCAGGAGAGCGGCCGGGGGCGGCTCGGTTCGACCTGGGTCTCCGAGCCCGGCAATCTCTATGCCTCGCTCGGGCTCGTCCGGCAGATCCCGCTGCCGATCCTCGTCCAGCTTCCGACGGTGGCGGCACTCGCTGCCTACGGCGCCGTGCTGCGCGTCCTCCCCGACACGCTCGCCGCGGGTCTTGCGATCAAGTGGCCGAACGACCTCCTGCTCGGCGGTCGGAAGGTCGCGGGCATTCTTGCCGAATCCCGCTCTCTCGGCGAGCGCGGCACGGCGATCGTCGTCGGGATCGGCGTCAATTGCCGACATGCGCCGACCGAGACCCGCTACCCGGCGACCAGCCTGGCGGCGTCAGGCGTGACCGTCGATCCGGACCTGCTTTTCGATGCCCTCGCCGGCGAGATGGCGCGCGAGCTGGCGGCCTGGGACGAAGGGCGGGGATTCCAGGACCAGCGCAGGCGCTGGAACGCGGCTGCGGCAAGTTTCGGCGAGACGATCACGGTGCGGCTGCCGCGCGAGACGCTCGTCGGCCGCTTCATGGGCCTCGACGAGGCCGGCTACCTGCGCCTCGTCACCGAAGGCGGCGAGCGCCGCATCTCGGCGGGCGACGTCTTCTTTGGATCGGACCAGCAGGAGTTCGCACCGCATGGCTGAGGCCGACGCTTTCGTTTTCCTGCCGCTCGGCGGGGTCGGCGAGATCGGCATGAATCTCGCCGCCTATGGATATGGCCCGCCGCGGGAGCGTCGCTGGCTGGTGGTCGACATGGGCGTGTCGTTCTCGACCGAGGATCTGCCCGGGATCGACGGCATCCTGCCGGACATCAAGTTCCTGACCGATCGCAAGGACAGGATCGACGGCATCGTCATCACGCATGCGCACGAGGATCATTTCGGCGCGCTCCAGGACCTCTGGCCGCGGCTGCAGGCGCCGGTCTACATGACGCCGTTCGCGGCCGGCCTGCTGGCGGCGAAGCTTGCCGAGGAGCCAGGCGCGCCGAAAATCCCGGTCCAGACGGTGCAGCAGGGCGAACGCCTGATGGTGGGGCGCTTCGACGTCGAGTTCGTGCGGGTGGCGCATTCGATCCCCGAGCCGAACGCCGTCGCCATCCGGACGCCCTATGGCGTCGTCCTTCACACCGGCGACTGGAAGCTCGATCCCGCGCCGGGGGCAGGGGCGCCGACCGACGAGGACCGCCTCGCGGAACTCGGCCGGGAGGGCGTGCGCGCGCTCGTCTGCGATTCCACCAACGCGGTCCGCGACGGCATCAGCCCGAGCGAGGGCGAGGTGGCGCATTCGCTGGAGCGGCTCATCATGGAGGCGCCGCAGCGGGTGATCGTGACCACCTTCTCGAGCAATGTCGCGCGGATCCGCGCCGTCGCCGAGGCGGCGCAGCGGGCGGGGCGGGACGTTGTGGTGGTCGGGCGGGCGATCCGCCGGGCGGTCGAGGTGGCGCGCGAACTCGGCTATCTCGACGGTCTTCCGGAATTCCACGACCAGGATGCCTACGGATATCTGCCGCGCAACAAGGTGCTCGCGCTGATGACCGGGAGCCAGGGCGAGCCGCGCGCCGCGCTCGCCCGGATCGCGACCAAGGACCATCGCGCGGTGGCGCTCGCCCAGGGCGACCGCGTGATCTTCTCGTCGCGGACCATCCCGGGCAACGAGAAGGCGGTCAACAACATCATCAACGCGCTCATCGATCTCGGCGCGGAGGTGATCACCGATCGGCTGGCGCTCGTCCACACCTCGGGGCATCCGCGGCGCGACGAGCTTCGCCAGCTCTACGACCTGACGAAGCCGGACATCGTCATTCCGGTTCACGGCGAGGCGCTTCATCTCCACGAGCATGCCAGGTTCGCGCGCTCGATCACGGCCGCAAGGGTCCTCGAGGTGCGCAACGGCGACGTGACGAAGCTCGGCCCGGGCGATCCGGAGCGGCTGGAGCGGATCGCTTCCGGCCGGCTCTACCGCGACGGCCGGCTGGTGGTGGGCTCCGAGGCGGCGGGTGTGGGCGACCGCAAGCGGCTCGCCTTCGCGGGGGTGGTGTCGGTTGCCGTCGTCCTTTCGGAGAGCGGCGTGGTGCTGGAGGATCCGACCGCCGCGCTCGTCGGCATTCCGGCGGCCGACCGCGACGGCGAACCGATGCTGGAGATCGCGCTTGACGCGGCCGACGAAGCGCTCGATTCCCTGCCGCAGCCGCGGCGGCGGGATGCCGGCCTCGTCCGCGAGGCGGTGCGCCGCGCGGTCCGGTCCGCGATCAGCGCCGCCTGGGGCAAGAAGCCGGCGACGATCGTCCACGTCACCCACGTGGCCGACTGAGCGGAGGCCAGATGCTCGGACGTCTCAACCATGTCGCGCTCGCCGTGCCGGATCTCGCGGCCGCCGTCCGCATCTACCGGGATACGCTCGGCGCCGACGTCTCCGAGCCGCAGCGGCTTCCCGAGCACGGGGTGAGCGTGGTCTTCGTGCGGCTGCCCAACACCAAGGTCGAGCTTCTCGAGCCGCTCGGGCCCTCCTCGCCGATCGCCGCCTTCCTGGAGCGCTCGCCGGCCGGGGGCATGCACCACATGTGCTACGAGGTCGCGGATATCCGGGCGGCGCGCGACCGGCTGACCTCCGCCGGCGCGCGCGTGCTCGGCGACGGCGAACCGAAGACCGGCGCCCATGGCAGGCCGGTGCTCTTCCTGCACCCGAAGGATTTCGCCGGAACGCTGATCGAGCTGGAGGAGGTCTGAACCGTGGGCCTCGTCAGTTCGGTCGCGATCTACTTCATCATCTGGTGGCTGGTGCTCTTTGCGGTGCTGCCGTTCGGCGTGAAGAGCCAGGCGGAATCCGGCGACGTGACGCTCGGCACGGAGCACGGCGCGCCCACGCGCCATTTCATGGGCCGGAAGCTGCTTGCCACCACGCTGATCGCGGCAGTCCTGTTCGCCGCCATCTATGTGGCGATCGCCGTCTACGGCGTCACGTTCGAGGACATCATGGTCTGACGTCCCTGTCTGTTCCGATGAAGGGCTGCGACAAAAAGAAAGAGCAAGGCCCAGCCTTGCTCGAGGACTTCGCGATTACCTGCCATCTTCTCAGCGCATCTTCACGCTGCCTCGATGACCCCTCCCAAGACTTGGACCGCGAGGTACTCGGGTATCTCCGACACCCTTATTTGATGCAGGGGACCATAGCGAATCGAAATCCGCCTGTCACTAGGTTTACTGATCGGGTGCCGCCTTTTTTTGCACGGAGCGGCGCGGGATCAGGCAGTCGCCCGGGACACCGGCGAGCCGGCTCTTGCTATCGGTAATGCGATGGGCTTGTGTCCGGTACCTCCAACGATGACTCGCCATGCTGCTGTCCCGCTATTTCCTGCCTATCCTGAAAGAGAACCCGAAAGAGGCCGAGATCGTCTCGCACCGGCTGATGCTGCGCGCGGGAATGCTGCGCCAGGAGGCGGCGGGGATCTATGCCTGGCTGCCGCTCGGCGTGCGCGTCCTGAAGAAGATCGAGGCGATCGTGCGCGAGGAGCAGGATCGCTCCGGCGCGATCGAATGCCTGATGCCGACCATCCAGTCGGCCGACCTCTGGCGCGAAAGCGGGCGCTACGACGATTACGGCAAGGAGATGCTGCGGATCCGGGACCGCCACGAGCGCGACATGCTCTACGGCCCGACCAACGAGGAGATGATCACGGAGATCTTCCGCTCCTACGTGCGCTCCTACCGCGACCTGCCGCTCAACCTCTACCACATCCAGTGGAAGTTCCGCGACGAGGTGCGGCCGCGCTTCGGCGTGATGCGCGGCCGCGAATTCCTGATGAAGGACGCCTATTCCTTCGACGTCGACGCGGAGGGCGCGCGCGCCGCCTACAACCGCATGTTCGTGGCCTATCTGCGCACCTTCGACCGGCTCGGGCTGAAGGCGATCCCGATGCGGGCCGATACCGGGCCGATCGGCGGCGACCTCAGCCACGAATTCATCATCCTCGCCGAGACCGGCGAGAGCGCGGTCTTCTGCGACCGCTCGCTGCTCGAACTGCCGATCCCGGCCGCCGACACCGACTTCCGCTCGGACCTTTCCCCGATCGTCTCCGCCTGGACGGAGCCCTACGCCGCGACCGACGAGATGCACGACGAGGCGGCGTTCTCCGCCCTGCCGGAGGAGCGGCGGATGTCCGCGCGCGGCATCGAGATCGGGCACATCTTCTATTTCGGCACGAAATATTCCGATCCGATGCGGGCGCGGGTGACCGGGCCGGACGGGCAGGAGCGGCCGGTTCACATGGGCTCCTACGGGATCGGCGTCTCGCGCCTCGTCGCCGCGATCATCGAGGCGAGCCACGATGATGCCGGAATCATCTGGCCGGACAGCGTGGCGCCGTTCGATGTCGGACTGGTGAACCTGAAACCCGGCGACGCGGTGACCGACGAGGTCGTCGACGGGCTCGCATCGCGGCTCGAAGGGGCCGGGCTCGAGGTACTCCAGGACGATCTCGACCAGCGGGCCGGGGCGAAGTTCGCGACCATGGACCTGATCGGCCTGCCCTGGCAGGTGATCGTGGGTCCGAAGGGGGCTGCAAAGGGTGAAGTGGAGATCAAGCGCCGTGCCACCGGAGAACGCCAGGCCCTCGGCCTGGATGCCGCGCTTGCACGCCTGGTTCAGGGCCGGGCGCGATAGGCTCCGCCCGGGCGGCCGGGAGACCGGCGACACCGGCCTCTTCGCGCCGTTCGAGTGGCTGCTCGCGCTGCGCTACCTCCGGCCGCGGCGGCGGCAGGCCTTCATCTCGGTCATCGCCGGGTTCTCCTTTGCGGGCATCATGCTCGGGGTGGCGACGCTGGTGATCGTGATGGCCGTCATGAACGGCTTCCGCAACGAGCTGCTCGACAAGATTCTCGGGATAAACGGCCATCTCATCCTGCAGCCGGTCGACACGCCCTTCACGGACTACGATGCCGTGGCGCGCCGCATCGCCGCCGTCGCGGGCGTCAGGAACGTGGTGCCGCTGGTGGAGGGGCAGGCGCTCGCCTCCGGACAGGCCGGCGGCGGCTCCGGCGTGCTGGTGCGCGGGGTGCGCGGCGCGGATCTCGAGCGCCTGCCGAAGGTCGCCGATACGATCCAGGACGGCGGCTCGATCGCGAATTTCGACACCGCCCACGGCGTTGCGGTCGGCGCGCGCCTCGCCCAGTCGCTCGGGCTGCGGACCGGCGACAGCATCACCCTGATCAGCCCGCGCGGCGCCATCACCCCGATGGGGGTCGCCCCGCGGGTGAAGTCCTATCCGATCGTCGCCACCTTCGAGATCGGCATGTCCGAATATGACGCGACCTTCGTCTTCATGCCGCTCGACGAGGCGCAGGCCTACTTCAACCAGCCCGATCAGGTCGGCGCGATCGAGGTCTATGTGCGGGATCCCGACCGGATCGGCGAGATGCGTCCGGTGATCGAGGCGGCTGCCGGGCGGCCCGTCTTCGCGACGGACTGGCGGCAGCGCAACGTCACCTTCTTCTCGGCGCTCGAAGTGGAACGGAACGTGATGTTCCTGATCCTGATGCTGATCGTGCTCGTCGCCGCGCTCAACATCATCTCCGGCATGACGATGCTGGTGAAGGACAAGGGCAGGGATATCGCGATCCTGCGGACGATGGGCGCAACGCGGGGCGCGATCATGCGGATCTTCTTCATAACCGGCGCGAGCATCGGCGTGGTCGGCACCCTCGCCGGGCTCGTGCTCGGGGTGGTGGTCTGCCTGAACATCGAATCGATCCGCGAATTCATCTCCTGGATCAGCCGCACGGAAGTGTTCTCGCCCGACCTCTATTTCCTGAGCCGGCTGCCCGCGGACATGGACGGCACCGAAACCACGGCCATCGTGCTGATGGCGCTGGCGCTCTCCTTCCTCGCCACGGCCTATCCGTCGTGGCGGGCCGCGCGGCTCGATCCGGTCGAGGCATTGCGCTACGAATGACCGGCGTGACCGAGCTCGAATCCGCCCCCGAGATGAAGCCGCTGCGGGAGGGCCTCCCGAAGCCCGTGCTCCTGCTCGACAATGTGCAGCGCGTCTACCGCACGGGGGAGGGGCCGCTCGTGGTGCTGCAGCAGGCGAGCCTCGCCGTCCGGCCCGGGGAGATCGTCGCGCTGGTCGCCCCCTCGGGAGCCGGCAAGTCGACCCTCCTCCACGTGGCGGGGCTGCTCGAGCGCCCGGACGGCGGCGACGTCGTCGTCGGCGGGCGATCCACCATCCGGCTCGACGACCAGGGCCGCACCGCGATGCGGCGGCGCGAGATCGGCTTCGTCTACCAGTTCCACCACCTGCTGCCGGAATTCTCGGCGCTCGAGAACGTCGTCGTGCCGCAGATGATCGCGGGCCTCGGCCGCCGCGAGGCCGAGCGCCGCGGCCGCGAGCTGCTCTCCTATCTCCGCGTCGACCATCGCGCCGAGCACCGGCCGGCGGAACTTTCGGGCGGCGAGCAGCAGCGCGTGGCGATCGCGCGCGCCGTCGCCAACGCGCCGCGGCTCCTTCTCGCCGACGAGCCGACCGGCAATCTCGACCCGCGCACTTCGGCCCATGTCTTCGCCGCGCTTCTCGGCCTGGTGCGCGAATCGGGCCTCGCCGCGCTCATCGCGACGCACAATCTCGCGCTCGCGGCCCGCATGGACCGGGCCATCACGCTGTCCGACGGCGCCGTCGTTCCGACCGAGATCGGCTGATCCGCTTCTGCCCTTGACTCGTCATGCGCATGAGAACATGATGAGAACAAACAGGGGGAGAAATGAGATGTTTGTCCTGCGCGAGACCGTCAGCCTGATGCTCGTCACCGTGCTCATGACGAGCGTTGCCGGCTGGCTCTGCGGCGTCGTGTCCGGCATGTGAGTGGATAAGTCCCCGGCGGCCTTTACGAGGAAGGCTGCCGACGCGACAGACTTGGGCCCGGCGGAGGAGACGATGGACGGCGGCCCGGATTTCATTCACCTCAATTGCCATTCGGCCTATTCGCTGCTCGAGGGCGCGCTGCCGATCGGCAAGCTCATCGACCTGGCGGTCGCCGACGGCATGCCGGCCGTGGGCGTGACCGACACGGCCAACCTCTTCGGCGCGCTCGAATTTTCGCAGAAGGCCGCGAAGGCCGGCATCCAGCCTTTGATCGGCTGCAAGCTGCCGGTCCGGTTCGAGCCGGAGGATCCGGGGGCGGGCGCGCGCGGCGGCGGCGAACGGGTCCAGCACCATGCCCCGGTCTTCCTGCTCGCCGCCGACGAGGACGGCTACCGCTCGCTCGTGAAGCTCGTGAGCCGGTACTACCTGAACGAGCTCGGACGGGCGTTGCCGCTCGAGCTGCCGCTCCTGGAGGCGGCCGCGCCGGGGCTGGTCGCGCTGACGGGCGGCCATGACGGGCCGCTCTATCCGCTCCTGGCCCGCGGCGATGGCGGGCGGGCCGAGGCGCGGCTCGCGCGGCTGCGGGCGATCTTCGGCGACCGGCTCTATGTCGCGCTCGAGCGGCACGGTATGGCCGTCGAGCGGCAGGGGGAGGGCGGCGTCGTCGCGCTCGCCTATGCGATGGACTGCCCGCTCGTCGCCACCAACGAGCCGTTCTTCCCGGCGGCGGCGGACCACGAGGCGCACGATGCGCTGCTCGCCATCGCGGAGGGGCGGCTGCTCTCGCAGGACGACCGCCGCAGGCTGACGCCCGAGCACCATTTCGCTGCCCGCGCGGCGATGGTCGAGCGCTTTGCGGACGTGCCGGAGGCGCTTGCCAGCACCGTCGAGATCGCGATCAGGTGCCGGGCGCGCCCGCTCGTGGTCCAGCCGATCCTGCCGCGCTTCGCGGCGACTGCGGAGGACCCGGACGAGGCGGCGCGGGAGGAGGCGGCGGAGCTCCGCCGCCAGGCCGTCGCCGGGCTGGAGGCGCGGCTCGGCTTTCACGGGCTCGCGCCCGGCCGCACCCGGAAGGACTACGAGGAGCGCCTGGAGTTCGAGCTCGGCATCATCGAGCGCATGCGCTATCCGGGCTATTTTCTGATCGTTTCCGACTTCATCAAATGGGCGAAGGAGCAGGGCATTCCGGTCGGGCCCGGCCGCGGCTCGGGCGCCGGCTCGCTGGTGGCCTGGTCGCTCACCATCACCGACCTCGACCCGTTGCGCTTCGCGCTCCTCTTCGAGCGGTTCCTCAATCCGGAACGCGTCTCGATGCCGGATTTCGACATCGACTTCTGCCAGGAGCGGCGGGACGAGGTGATCGCCTATGTCCAGAAGCGCTACGGCGCGGACCGCGTGGCCCAGATCATCACGTTCGGGACGCTGCAGGCGCGCGCGGCGCTCCGCGATGTCGGGCGCGTGCTCGAAATGCCCTACGGCCAGGTCGACCGCCTCTGCAAGATGGTGCCGGCCGACCCTGCCAACCCGGTTTCGCTCGCCGATGCCGTGGCGGGCGAGCCGCGCTTCGCCGAGGCGCGCGAGGCCGAGCCGGTCGTCGACCGGCTGCTCGCCACGGCGATGAAGCTCGAAGGGCTCTACCGGCATGCCTCCACGCATGCGGCCGGGCTGGTGATCGGGGAGCGGGCGCTCGACGAGCTCGTGCCGCTCTATCGCGATCCGCGTTCGCCGCTGCCGGTCACCCAGTTCAACATGAAATGGGTCGAGCAGGCCGGCCTGGTGAAGTTCGACTTTCTCGGCCTCAAGACCCTGACCGTGCTCCAGAAGGCGGTCGAGCTCATCGAGCGGTCGGGGCGGCGGATCGATCTTTCGGCGATTCCGCTCGACGATGCCAAGACGTACGAGATGCTCGCGCATGGCGAGACCGTCGGCGTCTTCCAGGTGGAAAGCCAGGGCATGCGGCGTGCTTTGGCCGGGATGAAGGCGGACCGCTTCGAGGACATCATCGCCCTCGTCGCGCTCTACCGCCCGGGCCCGATGGACAACATCCCGACCTACAACCGCCGCAAGCATGGTGAGGAGGAGCCGGACTACCTGCACCCGATGCTGAGGCCGATCCTGGAGGAGACCTACGGCGTCATCATCTACCAGGAGCAGGTGATGCAGATCGCGCAGGCGCTTTCCGGCTATTCGCTGGGCGAGGCGGACCTCCTGCGGCGGGCGATGGGCAAGAAGATCAAGGAGGAGATGGACGCCCAGCGGGCCCGCTTCGTCGACGGTGCCGTGGAGCGCGGCATTGGCAGGGCCGATGCCGTGGCGATCTTCGACCTCGTGGCGAAATTCGCAAGCTACGGCTTCAACAAGTCGCACGCCGCCGCCTATGCGCTGGTCTCCTACCAGACCGCCTATCTGAAGGCGAACTTCCCGGTCGAGTTCCTGGCCGCCTCCATGACGCTCGACATGGGAAACACGGACAAGCTCAACGAATTCCGGCTTGAGGCGCGCCGGCTCGGGATCGAGGTGGTGCCGCCGGACGTGAACAGTTCCGGTTCCGCCTTCGACGCCCGCGGCGGCAGGATCGTCTATGCGCTTGCCGCGCTGAAGGGTGTCGGGACGCAGGTGATCGACCATATCGTGGCGGTCCGGGACGGCAGGCCGTTTGCGAGCCTTGCGGACTTCGCCGACCGGATCGACCCCCGGCAGGCCAACCGGCGCTCGCTCGAATGCCTCGTCCAGGCCGGCGCGTTCGACCGGATGGAGCCGAACCGGGCGAAGGTGTTCGCGAATATCGGCCGGATTCTCGCGGCGGCGCAGGAGAAGGCGGCGCGCACGGCGAGCGGGGTCGCCGACCTATTCGGCGGGTCCGGCGGGCCGCAGCCGATCCATCTCGTGGACGAGCCCGACTGGACCCCGGCCGAGCGGCTCCAGCGCGAGTTCGCGGCGACCGGCGCCTACCTCTCGGCGCATCCGCTCGACGAATACGGCGCCATGGTGGCGGCACGGGGCGGCCTGACGTGGCTCGCCTTCGCGGAACAGGTGCGAAGCCTGCGCTCGCTCACCGCGCTCATCGCGGCGACCGTGGTCCAGCGGCAGGAGCGCCGGACGAAGTCGGGAAACCGGATCGGCATCGTGACGCTTTCCGATCCGACCGGCCAGTTCGAGGCGGTGGTCTACCAGGAGCGCCTCTTCGAATGGCGCGACCGGCTCGAGCCGGGGCAATCGCTGCTCCTCCAGATCGGCGCCGATTTCGACGCAGAGACGGAGGAGATCCGGGCGCGGATCCTCGGCATCGATTCGCTGGAGGATGTCGCCGCGAGCCGGAGCCGGCAGATTCGCGTCTTCGTCGATACGCCCGAGCCGCTCGACCGGGTTGCGAGCAGGCTCGATGCGCCGGGCGAGTCGACCGTGTCGCTCGTCCTCCTGCTCGACCGCGCCGGGCGGGAGGTGGAGATCAGGCTGCCCGGCCAGTACCGGGTGACGCCGCAGGTCGCGGGGGCCGTGAAGGCGGTCCCGGGCGTCGTGCACGTGGAATATGCGTGAGGAAGGGGTCGGCCGGCGGCAGCCTTGTGCGGGGCGAAGCATCCGCGAGGCGGGGTTGCAGGTTTCGCGTCGGCACCGCTCGGGGGATGACCGCGTCCGTCTGCTCGGGCGGTGTTGCGCGCTGCACGGGCGGTGTCGCGCGGTGCACGGACGGTGTTGCGCGGTGCGCGGACGGTGTTGCGCGCTGCACGGACGGTGTTGCGCGGTGCAGGGACGGCGTCGCGTGCGGCGCGCGAGGGGACAGATCCTTGACCTCCGCGGAGCGCATCACTATACGAAGCCAATTCCGGAAACAGATCGGTTCGGCCGGCGCTTCCGTGCACCCCGCGCGAGGCGCATCAGCCATTTGCCGGACCCCGAGAGAACGAAGAGGCTTACCATGGCGCGCCGCTGCGAACTGACCGGCAAGGCCGTGCTGACAGGCAACAATGTGAGCCACGCGAACAACAAATCGCGCCGGCGCTTCCTGCCCAATCTCTGCAACGTGACGCTGGTGAGCGACTCGTTGAACCGCAAGGTGCGCCTGCGCATCACGGCGGCGGCGCTGAGGAGCGTGGAGCATCGCGGCGGGCTCGATGCGTTCCTTCTCAAGGCGCGGGACGAGGAGCTCTCGCCGAAGGCGCGCCTCATCCGCCGCGAACTCGTGAAGAAGCAGGCCGAGGCGGCCGCGCCGGCGGCCTGACGCGCCGATGCCCCGCGGGCCGAAAGGATTCGGCAGAGGTTTCTGGCTCGCCATCGCCGCCATGACGGCGGTGGTGGTCGCGTCGAACGTGCTCGTCCAGTATCCGGTCGCCGCGTCGATCGGGCGGCTGAACCTCGCCGATATCCTGACCTTCGGCGCGTTCACCTATCCGGTGTCCTTCCTCGTCGTCGATCTGACGAACCGCAATCTCGGTCCGGGCGCGGCACGGCGCGTGGTCTTTGCCGGGTTCGCGACTGCCGTCGTGCTGTCGGTCGCGCTCTCCACGCCGCGGATCGCGCTCGCCTCCGGCTCTGCCTTTCTCGCCGCGCAGCTTCTCGACGTCTCGGTGTTCAACCGGCTTCGGCGGCAATCCTGGTGGAAGGCGCCGGCGGTCTCGAGCCTTTTCGGCTCGGCGCTCGACACGCTCATCTTCTTTTCGCTCGCCTTCGCGCCGGCCTTCGCCTTCATCGCCGCGAGCGACACCTTCGCGGTCGAGCCGGCCCCGCTCTTCGGCATCCTGCCGGCCGAGGCGCCGCGCTGGGTGTCCTGGGCGCTCGGCGATTTCTTCGTGAAGCTCCTGATGATGGCGGTGGCGCTCCTGCCCTACCGGGCGGTCGCGAGCGCGACGCGGCCGGCCACGGCCTGACCCCTCAGCCCCCCTGACCCGTCAGGCTTTGTGGGCGACGAGGATCGCGCCGGCCGCGATCAGGGCGATTCCGATCCAGTTCGGCAGCGTCAGGCGCTCCCCGAGAAAGAGGACGCCGAAGACGGCGACCAGGACCACGCTCATCTTGTCGAGGGGCGCGACGCGCGCGGCGTCGCCGAGCTTCAGGGCGCGGAAGTAGCAGATCCACGAGCCGCCGGTGGCAAGGCCCGAAAGCACGAGGAAGGCGTAACTCCGCCCGGAGACCGATGCGAAGGGCTGCCATTGGCCGGTTCCGGCGAGGATCGCGCCGAGGGCGAGGAGGATCACGATCGTGCGCACGAAGGTCGCGAAGTCGGCATTGACCCCGGCGACGCCGATCTTCGCGAAGATCGCGGTGAGCGCCGCGAACATGGCCGAGAGGATCGCCCAGAACTGCCAGCTGAGGAGTAGCGGCTTCATGCCCCGCTCTTAGCCGAGAGGGGACCCGGTCGCCTAGCTCCGGCGGGCGCTGAGGTGGAAGGCGCCGAAACCGGCGGGAGGACAGCCGGCGCGCCTGGCGCGCCGCTGCCGGCTCCTGGATCGCCGGATCAGGTCCGGCGACGACGACATGAGGAGGGGTGGTGCCGCACGGAAGGCCCGGCCTGCCACACACGGCCCGGCTTGCGCAGGAAAGCGGGCACGGCTAAGTTCGGCCTCGTTAACAGAATGTTAACGGAGGGTCGGATGCCGGACCTGCAGGTATTCGTGTTCTGCATGGCCATGGGCTTCGCGCTGGCCGGCGCGGTCTCGAGCTTCTACCAGCTCGTCACGTCGGAGCCGGCGAACTTCCGCATCGGCGCGAACTCGGTGTTCGGCAATCTGACGGCCGTCGTGATCAGCATCTTCGGCGGGCCCTTCATCGTCGCGCGTCTCGTCCTGCGGGGGCTTCGGACCCGGGAGATGTCGGTCGCGCCGGTGCTCGTCGGTCTCGTCGTTTCGGCGATGTGGAGCACCTGCGCCGGCATCTTCTTCCTGAGCGTGCTCCTGTCGGCCTGACGCGGGGAGAGGCCGGGCTAGCGCGGCGCTGCGGTGACCGGCACCGGCCAGCGCGGATCGCCGATCGACACCCAGGCGTTCGGGTCGACCACCGACTGCCGCTTCACGTAGACATAGGGGGTCACGTACCAGGGCCTGATCTCGTCGACCTTGTTGTCGAGCACGAGATCGCCGGCGCCGGTGCGGGCGACGAGCACGGCGTGGCCGCCGCCCGCCTCGTCGAACACGACGGTGATCAGCAGCGCGCCCGACGGCCAGCCCCGCTCGATGAGCTCCTTCCGCTTGAGGAGGACGTAATCCTCGCAGTCCCCTTGCGCGAAGGGCAGCGTCCAGTACTCCTCGACATGATAGAGCTCGGCATCGGTCCGCGGCGCGATCGCGCGGTTGACGCTGATATTCACGTCCTCGAGTTCCCGCAGCCGGACGCTCGTCAGCGGAATCTCGGCCGGCTTGCCATAGGCGAGGCACTGGGCCGGATAGGCCCGGCAGAACGCGACATAGCCGACCGGGGCGGATGCGCGGCCGCCGACGGTCATCTCCTTGGATACCGAAACGGCACCGGCAGGGCCGGCCGCAATTCCCGTCAGCAGCGCCGCCCAGCAGGCGAGTTTGACAAAGCCCCCAAACATTTTTCGCCTCCTTTATTGCAAAGGAGGCTAGCATCTTCGGATTTCGGCGCGGCTAAGCGGGAGCCGCGATTCTGCAGCTCTCGGGAAATGGATTGTTGATCCGGTCTAAGAAAGGCTCAATCGGCTTAGTTACCGAGATCGGAATCTAAAAGAAGTCTTTCTCGATCGTCTTCTCGATGACGGCGTCGGACATCACGCGCATGAACTCGATGGCGATCCCGTCGTCGAAATGGCGGACGACCCGCGCACCGAGCCTGCCGAGGCGCACGACCGTGCCGCGCGGCGGGCGGGCATCGGTGCAGAGCGCCGCGCCGGAGAGCGACATGTCGATCACCTGCACCGGCACCTTCTCGCCGTCGGGCAGCTCCATCACGGATTCGGTCCGGCGGGGGACGCGCCGCGCATGGCGCCGGTCTTCCGCGAGGTTCAGCACGTGGCGGTTGGCGAGCCAGGTCAGAATGTCGGCGAGCTTGTCGCGCTTGCGCGGGGAGGCGTTGATCGTCATGGCGAAGCCGTTGCCGGTCACCCGCACGATCACCCCTTCGAGACGGCCGATCTGGTCGATATAGGCCACCACCCGCTGCCCCTTCTCACCGCAGAAGGGACTGATGAAGGCCGCGCCCCCGGGCGAGATGTCCACGAGCTGGCACGGGCATTCGCGGCGGTCCTCGAACATGCAGCGCCCGAGAAGGCTCAGCTTGACGCGCTGATGCATCCGCCGGTCTTCGGTCGGTGCAATATCGAGCTGAACGGCTTCCATCGCGGGCATGATCTGACCTTCTGCCATCATATCGCGACCGTCATCGGCGGCCGCAAAACTATTCCCACCGCGTTAACAGGCGGTAAGTGGCGCGAAGATTCATTTACCACCTTGAACGAGCACGAGGTTTGGCCGCTCCCGCGGCGGGCGCCCCCCGGAATCCCCGGGCCGCTCCGACGAGGCGGCCTGTTTTCCGGCGTTCCCGCCGCCGCGCGGCGGCCGGAGCGAGCGGATCGAACGGAGCGACTGGGCGGCGACGCGGGCCCCAGGCAGGTGCCGCCCGTCATGGCCGCCGATCCGCGCCACGGCGCCGATGGCGCGGTCGTTGAAGCCGCCGCCGCGAAGCGGCAACAGGATCCATTCGAGGATCACCGCGCCGCCCGCCGCCGTCTCGCCGACGGCGCTCGCCAGGCATCCGAGCGGCTCGCGCCGCATGGCGGACAATTGCTTTGCAAAGGCGGCGCGGTCGTCTCCGCGCCAGAGCCTCAGGAGGCATTCGCCCGCGAGATCCCGGCCGAAGCGCATCCCGACGGCCGACCCGCAGAAGCGGAAGGTGCCCGCGGCGGCAGGATCGAGGTCGACCAGGAAGACGTCGACGATGGCGGCTCCGAGCGCGAAGGGCTCGACCGCCAGCCGGCGCGGCATGCCCTCGGAGGCCCACAGCCGAATCCAGTATTGGTACAGCAGAACGGAGGTCGGATGTCTCATTCCTGAGCAGCCGCGCCCCGGCTGTCCCGTTTCGATCCCGGTAAGCATGTTCGAAGAAGAACTCTGCATCCGGGGTGCCATCTGCCCCGCGAGCCCGGCGCGCCGAACCATTCGGACGGCACGCCGCGGTCTCGCCTCGCGGGGCGGCGGCCGGGGAGCGGGGAGGGCGGCGGCGCGCCCCGATGGATTTGAGCTTGAGAAGCGGGGCCGGGGCGGGCAGAGAAGCGGCATGCCGGATCGCGAGCCCGTCTTCAACCTGCCGCCGGCGATCGTGGCCCTCGGCGGGATCATGGTCGCGGTCCACGTCCTCCGGATGGCCGTCGGCGCGGATCTCGACTTCCGCCTGATCGTCGAGTTCGCCTTCGTGCCGGCGCGCTATGTCGCGCCCGCCGCATGGCCGGGCGGGGTCGGCGCGCTCTTTTGGACGCCCATCACCTATGCCTTCCTGCACGGCGACTTCGTGCACCTCGCGGTGAACCTCTTCTGGATGGCCGGCTTCGGCACGCCGGCCGCGCGGCGGCTCGGCACCCGGCGCTTCCTCCTTCTTTCGGCCCTGTCGTCGGCCGCCGGCGCGCTCGCGCACTATGTCGTCTTCCCGAGCGAGGCCGTGCCGATGATCGGGGCCTCGGCCGCCGTCTCGGGCATGACCGCGGCGACCGCGCGGTTCGCCTTCGTCGAGGGCGGACCGCTCGGCGGCGGGTCGCGCGCCGCCGCCTATTTCGTGCCGGCGCCGCCGATCCGACGCCTTCTCGCGAACGGCAGGACGGCGTTCTTCGTGCTGATGTGGTTCGGGGTCAACCTGCTCTTCGGCGTGCAGGGTTCGCTCATTCCCGGGGTCGAGGGGGCGATCGCCTGGCAGGCCCATATCGGCGGCTTTCTCGCCGGCCTCGTCCTCTTCCCGCTCCTCGATCCCGTCGCGCGCGCCGAGCGCTAGCATTTCGGCCCGCTGCGGCTACACTTCCTCCATCGGCCGCGCGGCGGTGCGGGCGCGAACGGGAGCTGAAGCATGACTGTCCTGCGGATCCTGAACGAAAAGGGCCGGGACGTCGTCACCACGACACCGGCAATGAAACTGATCGACGTCGCCAAGCTGCTTCATCAGAAGAACATCGGTGCTGTGCTCATCACCGAGGGAGAGTCGATCCGGGGCATCCTTTCGGAGCGTGACATCGCGAGGGCGATCTCGGTTCACGGCGAGGAGGCGCTGTCGAAGACGGCCGGGGACTGCATGACCGCCCATGTCGTGACCTGCACGCCCGAGGACAGCATCGGCCACGTCATGCAGGTGATGACGACCGGGCGGTTCCGCCACGTGCCGGTGATCGAGAAGAACAGGCTGGCCGGGCTCGTCTCGATCGGCGACGTCGTGAAGCGGCGGATCGAAGACGTCGAGAAGGAAGCCGAGCAGATCCGGGAATATATCGCGACCGCGTGAAGCGGCCGCGGTCACGTGTCGAAGACGAGGTCGCGGCTGAGCGGTCCCGCGCCGAGCGGCACCTTGCGGTAGAAGCAGCTGGGCCTGCCGGTGTGGCAGGTATCTTCCGGCCGTGCGATCCTGACGGTCAGAACGAGCGTGTCCTGGTCGCAATCGGTCCGGAGCTCCAGCACCTCCTGAAGGGCGCCCGAAGTTTCGCCCTTCTTCCAGAGCGTGCGCCGCGACCGGCTCCAATAATGGGCGAAGCCCGTCTCGAGCGTCTTCTGCAGGGCCTCCGCGTTCATCCAGGCCATCATGACGACCGAGCCGCTCGCTCCGTCGACCACGATCGCGGGAACGAGCCCGTGCTCGTCGAAGCGCGGGCTGAAGGTCGCCGTCTCCTCGATCGAATCCGGATGCGCCGTCTGCTCCATCGCGCTGCCGGTCAGCGGCTCGTCGGCCGGACGAGATTGAGGAACTTCTCGCGCTCCGCCGTATCCTCGCGGAAGATTCCGGTGAAGCGGGAGGTCATGGTCGAGGCGCCGGCCTTCTGGATGCCACGGATCGACATGCAGAGATGCTCCGCCTCGAGCATGACGGCCACCCCGCGCGAGCCGAGATAGGTCTCGAGCGCGGTCGCAATCTGCGCGGTCATGGTCTCCTGGGTCTGCAGCCGCCGCGCATACATGTCGACGAGCCGCGCGAGCTTGGAGAGCCCCACCACGCCGTCGACCGGATAATAGGCGATATGCGCCTTGCCCATGAAGGGCACCATGTGGTGCTCGCAATGGGAGGTGAAGGGGATGTCGCGGATGAGCACCATCTCCTCGTATCCCCCGACATCCGTGAAGCGCCGGGCGAGCACCTCGCGCGGATCGTGCCGATAGCCGGAATAGAGCTCCTCGAAGGCGCGGACGACGCGGCGCGGCGTGTCGACCAGCCCTTCCCGGGACGGATCGTCGCCGGCCCAGGCGATCAGGGTGCGCACCGCCGCCTCGGCTTCCTCGCGGGTCGGCCTCGCCTGCACGTTCGAACCCCGGTCGAGGGGAAGCTTGTTGATGACGGCACCCATCCAAATGCTCCTTCGGCGACGACCGCTTGTGACCCATAGCATCGGCAAGCCGGCGGACACTATATAGGGTTTCGCCCCGGCTCCTTTAAAGCCGGGCGCCACGCTCCGGGACGGTCTCATGCTCGACGACATCTACAACACGAAGATCCTGGAACTTGCCGGCAACATCCCGCGGATCGGCCGGCTTTCCGATCCGGACGGCTCGGCGCGCGCCCATTCCCGCCTGTGCGGCTCGACCGTGACGGTCGACGTGAAGCTCGAGGACGGCCGCGTCTCCGATTTCGCCCACGACGTGAAGGCCTGCGCGCTCGGGCAGGCATCGTCCTCGGTCATGGCGCGGCACGTGATCGGTGCGACCCCGGAGGAGCTTCGGGAGGTGCGCGCGGCCATGTACAGGATGCTGAAGGAGGGCGGGCCGGCCCCCACGGGCCGCTTCGAGGAGCTCAGATATCTGGAGCCGGTGCGGGACTACAAGGCGCGCCACGCCTCGACCCTCCTCACCTTCGACGCCGTGGTCGACGCGGTCGGACAGGCGGAGCGCAAGCGGGAGGAGGCGGCCGCCTAGTCCCCGGCGCGCGCAAGCGCCTCACGGACGGCGGCGTCGAAGCGATGCTCGAGTTCCGGCGCAATGCCGCGGCAGCCGGCGTCCACCACCCGCACGCCCCATTCGACATAGGCGCGCAGCTTCGCCGGCGGCCAGTCGGCGGGCGGGTCCTCGGCGATGCCGTGGATGTTGCTGGTCTTGTCGGCGAGCTTCAGGAGGCGCGCTGCGCGGCTTGCGCCGGCGATGTGATCGACCTGCCGCTCCCTGCGGACCTCGTCCGGCAGCGTCGCGTCGTCGGTAAGCTCCCCGACGAGCGCGGCGACGTTCCGCCCGAAGAGCGTTTCGACCTCGCCGGCTGTCGCATGGCCGTCCTCGACGACATCGTGGAGATAGGCCGCCGCGAGGAGATCCGCGGCCGGGAGTTCCGCCGCCGGGATCGCCTCCGGCCCTGCCGCAGCGACGAGGGCGGCAACCTCGGCGAGATGGGTGAAATAGGGCAGGCCGCGCTCGCCCTTCCGCTTCTGGAGGCCATGCCGCTCCGCCGCGAAGGCGACCGCACGCACGATTTTCAGGATCTCGTCAGACATTGCCGGACCGGACCGCGACCGTGAGCAGAATGCATCCGAGCCCGCTCGGTTTCCCGGCGCTCGCCGCGCGCCTGGCGATCCGCGCCTACCGGCTCACGCTTTCCTCGATCGCCGGGCGGACCTGCCGGCATCTGCCGACCTGCTCGGAATTCACGGAAGAGGCGATCGCCCGGCATGGATTGTGGGCCGGCGGATGGATGGGGCTCGCGCGCCTGTCGCGCTGCCGCCCGCTCGGCTCCTACGGCTTCGATCCCGTGCCCGACCGGCCGCCTCCCGCGGCGCGCTGGTACCTGCCCTGGCGCTACGGCAGCTGGCGCGGCGGCGAGCGCTAGAAGCCGTAGAGAAGGCCGAGCCGCAAAGCGTGCGAGGAGATCTCGGTCTTCACGAGCGGAATGCCCGCGCCGAACCCGGAATTCTCGCGGCCGTAATAGCTGTAGGCGTATTCCGCCCGCGCCCGCCAATGCGGCCCGAAATGATATTCGAGGCCGATCGCCGCCTGTCCGCCGACGACCCACATCGAATCGCTCGCGTCGACGTCGTTGCCGGCCTTCCAGTGCGCGGCGGCGAAGCCGCCGGCAATATAGGCCGCCACCTCGGGGCTCATCATGGTGCCGATTCGCGCGCGGACTATGCCTTCGAAGGGAAGCTCGCCGGAAAGGGTGTTGCCGAGGTCGCCATCGAGCCAGCCATAGGCGGCCGTCGCCTCGGCGCCGACGAACCATCCGCTCGCGAAGACGTAGTCGCAGCCGGCGGCGCCGCCGATCCGGCCGCCGAACATGTCGTAGTCGCCGAACACGTTGTTGTAATAGGCTTCGGGGTGGCTGACGATGCCTTCCCCGAAAGCGCCGACATAGCAGGCGAGGCGGTCCGACGCGGCGGCCATGTCCGGCTGCGCGTAGAGGTCGGCCGCGGCGGCCATGCCCGACAGAGCGACCAGGCTGGTACCGGCCAGGAGCAGGCGGACGAGTTTCATAGGTGGGATCCCCAAGACGTGTTGAACTGATAGCGCCGAAGACGCCGTGCGCAAACCGAATCCGCACATCTGCGGGCGGAGTTGGAGCATGTGCGCCCCGGCTTGTTGCCGGGCGGTGACACCGGCTCCGGTTCCGAAGCATCACGTGGAGCGGACGGGACATTCCGGGCGGCGTAGCCGCGGCCCGGATCCGGCCTCCCGGGCGGTACCGGACCGGGATCGGCGCAGAGAGCCTCCCGAACGATTCCCAAGTCGTTGTTCCTGCAAGGAAAAGGGTTCGGAACCCATGCCGGTGCGAGGCGTTTCGGGGGCATCGCACGACAGGAGGAGATCATGCTCAGGATTCTTGTTGCCGCGACGATGACCGCCACTTTGGCCTCGCCTGCCGCATTCGCGCAGGAAGGCACCGCAGCGGGCGCTGCCGGCGGTGCGGCGGTCGGTGCGGCGGTCGGCGGTCCCGTCGGTGCCGTCGTCGGCGGCGTCGCGGGCGCCGCGGCAGGCACCGCGATCGATCCGCCGCCGCCGGAGGTGCGTCAATACGTGGTCGAGCAGCCGGCCGACACGGTGGAGATACAGGGCACCGTCGCCGTCGGAGAGGCGCTGCCCGACACCGTCGTCCTGAAGCCGGTACCGAATTACCAGTACCAGTACGCGGTGGTGAACAACAAGCGGGTGCTGGTCGATCCCGGCACGCGCAAGGTCGTCCGGATCATCCAGTAGCGGCGCCACGCGCCGTTCGACCGGCGAGTGGGCGGGCAGGAAATCCTGCCCGCCTTCTCTTTGCGGCCGCGCCGGGCCGGCAGCTTTCAAGCAGGGGTCCCCGGGCGCACCGGGGTCGCGGTGAGATCGCCGCAATCCGGGCGGAGTCCCTTCCGCCGCCGCGCGTGCCGTCCCGGCATTCGTTGTCTCTCCGGGCCGCTTCCTGTAACGGAATGCCGCGTCGCCGGCCGGAGCGCTTCGCTTGCGGTCGCGCGACCGCAATCCTAGTTCGCGCTCGACCAGCTCGAGAAACCTGCCGGAGCAGATCTTGATCACCATCACCTTGCCCGACGGCGCGCAGCGGTCCTACGAGCGCGGCGTCTCGGGGGCGGACATCGCAGCCTCGATCTCGAAGTCGCTCGCCAAGAAGGCGGTCGCGGTGAAGGTCGACGGCGTGCTCGGCGACCTCGCCGATCCGATTCGGAACGATGCCAGGATCGAGATCGTCACGCGCAGCGACCGCGATGCGCTGGAACTCATCCGCCACGATTGCGCGCACGTGCTGGCGGAGGCGGTCCAGGACCTCTTTCCGGGAACCCAGGTCACCATCGGACCGGTGATCGAGAACGGATTCTATTACGACTTCTTCCGCAACGAGCCGTTCTCGACCGAAGATTTCGCGGCGATCGAGGCGAAAATGCGCGAGATCATCGCGCACGACAGGCCCTTCACCAAGGAGGTGTGGGAACGCGCGCGCGCCAAGGCCGTCTTCGACGCGAAGGGCGAGCGCTTCAAGGTCGAGCTGGTCGACGCCATTCCCGAGGGCGAGGACGTGAAGATCTATCGGCAGGGCGAGTGGTTCGACCTCTGCCGGGGTCCGCACATGCCCTCCACCGGCCGGATCGGCGACGCCTTCAAGCTGATGAAGCTTGCCGGCGCCTATTGGCGGGGCGATGCGCGCGGGCCGCAGCTCCAGCGCATCTACGGCACCGCCTGGCGCGACCGGAACGAGCTCGACGCCTATCTCCACATGCTCGAGGAGGCGGAGAAGCGCGACCATCGCCGGCTCGGCCGCGAGATGGACCTCTTTCATCTCCAGGAAGAGGCGCCCGGCATGGTGTTCTGGCACCCGAAGGGCTGGGCGATCTGGCGCGCGCTCGAGGCCTATCTGCGCCGGAGGCTCGACGCGGCCGGCTATCAGGAGGTCAAGACGCCCCAGCTGATCGACCGCAAGCTTTGGGAAGCGTCCGGCCATTGGGAGAAGTTCCGCGAATCGATGTTCGTGGCGGAGGTCGAGGAGGAGGGCCGCGAGGACAGGCTCGTGGCGGCGCTGAAGCCGATGAACTGTCCCGGCCACATCCAGATCTTCAACCAGGGCATCAAGTCCTATCGCGACCTGCCGCTCCGGCTCGCCGAATTCGGGTCGTGCCACCGCTACGAGCCGTCGGGCGCGCTGCACGGCATCATGCGGGTGCGCGGCTTCACCCAGGACGACGCGCACATCTTCTGCCGCGAGGACCAGATCACCGACGAGACCGTGCGCTTCTGCGCGCTGCTCTCCTCGATCTACCGCGATCTCGGCTTCTCGCAGTTCCGCATCAAGTTCTCCGACCGGCCGGAGAAGCGCGCGGGCTCCGACGCGGTGTGGGACCAGGCCGAGGCCGCGCTCATGGAGGCCACCCGCGCCGCCGGCTACGAGGTGGAGCTCAACCCGGGCGAGGGCGCCTTCTACGGACCGAAACTCGAATTCGTGCTGACCGATGCGATCGGGCGCGACTGGCAATGCGGGACGCTGCAGGTCGACTTCGTGCTGCCGGAGCGGCTCGGCGCGGCCTATGTCGCCGAGGATGGCCAGAAGCACCGGCCGGTCATGCTGCATCGCGCCGTGCTCGGCTCGTTCGAGCGCTTCATCGGCATCCTGATCGAGGATTCCGCCGGGCGGCTGCCGTTCTGGCTCGCGCCCGTCCAGGCCGTCGTCGCCACCATCACCTCCGATGCCGATCCCTATGCGGAGGAGGTCGCGGAACGCCTGGAGAAGGCCGGGCTGAGGGTCGCCGCCGATCTTCGGAACGAGAAGATCAACTACAAGGTCCGCGAGCATTCGGTGGCGAAGGTGCCGGTCATGCTCGTCGTCGGCCGGCGCGAGGCGGAGGAGCGCACCGTCTCCGTGCGCAGGCTCGGCTCGAAGGAGCAGGCGACCGCCGGGCTCGAGGAGATCCTGGCGCAGCTCGCCTCGGAAGCGCGCGCTCCGGACCTTGCCGCCTGAACGGGCTTGCGGGAAAGCCGAGCTTCCGCCCGGCTTGCCGGTTCCCGGTCAGTCGTAGGAGACGATGTCGCTGAGCCGCACCTCGACGTCGCGGTCGAGGCCCGGTTCGATCTTGAAGTCCCGGCGGTAGACGTGGCCGTCATGGCGCGCGACGGCGGTGTATTCGCCTTCGGCCAGCACGAGCTGCGGGAACGCACCGACGCTTTCCTGGAGCGTCTCGCCCTCCTTGGTGAGGACCGCCCAGCTCGTGTTGGCGATCGCCTCGCCGCCCTCGTTCGCCACCAGCTTCAGCGTGACCTGCGCGCCGGAATGGCGGAAGACGATCTCCGTCAGCTTGCCGGCATTCACCTCGATATCGGCGCGAACCACGGCGTTGACCTGGCCGTAACGGCTGACGACGTGGTAATTGCCGGCCTGCAGGCGGACGACGCGGTCCGGCTTGACGTTCGGCACGACGAGCGGGGGCCCGCTGTCCTCGCCGTCGCGGGAGATCTCGAAAGTGAGCCGGTCGGTGGGTATCGCATGATCCTCGCCGGCGATCGCGCTGAGCTTGAGACCCCCCGCATCGAGCACGAGGCTCTCGAGAAGGGCGTCCTGGCCGACATTGATCCGCTTCGTCGCCCCCGCGAGGCCGAACGCGGCATGCACGAGATAGGCGCCGGGCTCGAGCTGGATCGAGGTCGTGCCGCCGCGCGCGGTCGCAACGAGCGGCAGGTCGCCGTTCTGTTCCGGGGTCTCGCTGAAGACCCGCCAGAGCACGCCCTGCGACACCGGCTCGCCCTGCTCGTTCAGGCGGGCTTCGAGGAGAATCTCGGTCCCGACGGCGTCCGCACCGTCATGGCTGCGCTCGGCCGGTGCATAGGGGACCGGCGTCTTCAGCACCTGGGCCGGATCGGGAAGGCTGAGCGAGCCCGGATCGGGCAGGAATTCCATCGGCCGCTTCGTGAAATTGTCCCCCGCCCCGGCCGGCTGGCCCGCGACCATGGCGAGGATGATGCCGGTGAGGAGGAGTGTGCGGCTCATGGAATTCGCTTTTGCTCGACCCCGTGGTAATCCCGCCAGCGTGGCGAATTCAAGACGGGAAAGAAGAACGTGGGCGCGAACGCACCCCTTGTCGACTATCTGAGATCGCGGCGGACCATCGCGGCCGCGCAGCTGAAGGAACCCGGCCCGGACGGTCGCACCCTCCGGGACATTCTGACGATCGCCGCGCGCGTGCCCGACCACGGCAAGCTCGCGCCCTGGCGCTTCATCGTCTACGAGAATGCCGCGCGGCCGGGGCTGGTGGAGAGGCTCAGGGCGATGGCGGCCGGCATCTCCGACGAGCGGGAGGCGGCGCGGCGCGCGGAGCGGGCGAGGACTTTCGGGGAGGCGCCGGTGGTCGTCGCCGTCGTCTCCCGGGCCGCCGAAGGGCAGAAGGTGCCCGTCTGGGAGCAGCAGCTCTCGGCCGGCGCGGTCTGCCTGAACCTCGTCCATGCCTGCCATGCCTTCGGGTTCGCGGCGCAATGGCTCACCGGCTGGTACGCCTATGACGAGGAGGCCGCCGCGCTGCTCGGCGCGAAGCCGGGCGAGCGGATCGCCGGCTTCGTCCATATCGGCACTCCTTCCTTGCCGCCGGCCGAGCGGGAGCGGCCCGACATCGATTCGCTCGTGACCTACTGGCCCGGAGGACCGGCCTGATGTTCTACCGGCCCGCCGAGGGGCACGGCCTGCCGCACGATCCCTTCAAGGCGATCGTCGCGCCGCGGCCGATCGGATGGATCTCGACGCGCGACGCCGAGGGACGCCCGAACCTTGCGCCCTACAGCTTCTTCAACGCGGTGGCGAGCGCGCCGCCGGTGGTGATGTTCTCCTCGGAGAGCCGCAAGGACAGTCTCCGCAACATCGAGGCGACCGGCGAGTTCGTGTGCAACTTCGCCTCCTTCGACCTTCGCGAGGCGATGAACGCGAGCTCGGCCCCGCTTGCCCCGGGCGCCAGCGAATTCGAGCGCGCCGGGCTGGAAATGGCGGAATGCGAGGTCGTCGGCGCGCCACGCGTCGCGCGCGCCGCCGCGGCGCTCGAATGCAGGCTCCTCAAGGTGGTCCCGCTTACCGATCTCGACGGCAGCCCGACGTCGGCGACCGTCGCCTTCGGCCAGGTGGTCGGGGTCCATATCGACGACCGCTTCGTCCGGGACGGACGGTTCGATCTCGCCGCCGCGCATCCGATCGCGCGGTGCGGGTACATGGACTACGCTTCGGTCGACAGCCTTTTCGCGATGGTGCGGCCGAAGGCCTAGCGCCGCGCTTCCGCTCGCGAAAGAATGCGCCGGGCGAGCACGAGATGCGGCCGGTCGAGCATCGTTCCGTCGAGCGAAGCGACGCCGGATTGCCCTGCCTCCGCGAAGGCCGCGACCACGCGCTCCGCGCGTGCCACCGCGGCCTGGTCCGGCGTGAACGCCTCGTTGATCACCGGAACCTGGTCCGGATGGATGGCGAGCTTCGCGGTGAAGCCGTCCCGGGCGGCCTGGGCCGCCTCGGCGCGCAGCCCGGACTGGTCGCGGAAGTTCACGTAGACCGTGTCGATGGCCGCGGTGCCTGCCGCATGGGCGGCGAAGAGCACGAGGCCGCGGGCGAGCCGGAACGGTTCGGTCCAGGCCCCGGAAGGCTCGCGCGTGGCCAGCGCGCCGATCTCGGCGGAGAGGTCCTCCGCGCCCCAGCTCAGCCCGCCGAGCCGGGCGCTCGCCCCCTTGTAGGTGCCGAGGCCGAAGATCGCCGACGGCGTCTCCGTCGCTATGGCGAGGATCCCGGTCGAGCCGGGCGGCAAGTCGTGGAGCGCTTCGCGGACCGCGAGCCGTGCGTCGAGGAGCGTGATGTCGGCGCCGCCGGTCGCCTTGGGGAGCATGATCCCGTCGGGCGCGCCGGTCATGACGACGTCGAGGTCGAGGCTGGAAAGGCCGGAGCCGAGCGCGTTGATGCGGACGAAGATGCGGGGGACGCCGCTTTCGTTGCGCCACTCCCGGAGGAAGGCGAGGGCGGTCGCGCGTGCGGCCGCCTTGCGGTCGCCGGCGACCGAATCCTCGAGGTCGAGGATGAGGGCGTCCGCGCCGCTCGACACGGACTTCTCGAGCTTGCGCGGGCTGTCGGCCGGAACGAAGAGGAGCGAGCGCATCAGACCGACAGGGTCCGGGTCTTCATGAAGGCCTGGCGCCGGCAGCTCGCCACCAGGCGCTCCTGCTGGTTGAAGGCGCGGTGCTCGAACTCGACGATGCCCGCGTCCTGGCGCGATTTCGACAGGCGCTTGCCGACGACCTCCGTCTCCACGCGGATCGTGTCGCCGTGGAAGAGGGGATGCGGAAACCGTACGTCGCTCATGCCGAGATTGGCGATCGTCGTGCCGAGCGTCGTGTCGTGGACGGTGATGCCGATCATCAGGCCGAGCGTGAAGAGCGAGTTCACGAGCGGCTGGCCCCATTCGGTGCGGGTCTCGCAGAAATGGCGGTCGATGTGGAGCGGCTGCGGGTTCATGGTCAGCGACGAGAAGAGGACGTTGTCCATCTCGGTCACCGTGCGGGTGATCGCATGCCGGAACAGCCGGCCGACCTCGAAATCCTCGTAATGGAGCCCCGCCACGCCGTTCCTCCCTCGGTTCGTGCCGCGATCCTTGCCGACCGGCCGCGGCCGGCGCAAGCGCCGCGAAGGCGCGTTAGGGTGAACCAATCATTAAGCCTCCCCGTGCAGGATCAGGCGTCGAAACGGGGCGGCTGCCGAAGTCCGGATGATCGTGGAGCGGTTTCTGCATTGGATGGGGAGCGCGCCGGTGCCGCGGCGGGCCGAAGCAGCCCATGCCCTGGCGCGGGCGTTTCTCTATTCCGCCCTGTCCGAGGAGGAGCGGGACGGCATCGAGGCGACGCTCACCGTGCTCCTGGACGATCCCTCGCCGGACGTCCGCCTCGCGCTCGCCGATGCCGTCGCCGACAGCGACCAGGCGCCGCACCATCTCGTGCTCGGCCTCGCAGCGGACCGGGTGCAGATTGCGGCCCTCGTCGCCGAGCGCTCGCCGATCCTCTTCGATTCCGAACTCGTCGATCTGATCGGGACGCGCGAGGAGGCGGTGCAGGTTGCGATCGCGCGGCGCCCGGTCATCTCGCGCGCCGTCGCGGCTGCGCTCTCCGAGGTCGCCTCCGCGCGCGTCTGCGTCGAGCTCCTCTGCAATCCGGGCGCGCGGATCGCCCGCTTCTCGCTCGACCGGATGGTGGAGCGGCACGGCGGCGACCCGGAGCTCCGCGAGCTGCTTCTCGGCCGCTGCGACCTGCCCGTCGAGATCCGGCAGGCCCTCGTCGCCAGGCTCTCCACTGCGCTCCGGGACTTCGCCGTCTCGCGCAACTGGCTGCCGGCGGACCGGGCCGAGCTGGTGACGCGCGACGCCTGCGAACGGGTCACCATCGCGATGGCCTTCGAGGCGCCGGCCGAAGAGATGCCGAACCTCGTCGATGCCCTCGCGCGGTCGAACGCGCTGACGCCGGCGCTCCTCGTCAGGGCGATCGCTTCCGGGCAGACGCTCTTCTTCGAGACCGCGCTCGAGGTCCTGGCCGAGGTTCCGCACGACAGGGTGGCCGGCGTGGTACGGTCCGGCCGCGCCTCGGCGCTGCGTGCGCTCCTCGCCCGCGCAAAGCTTCCGGAACGGACATTCGCCGCCTTCGAAGCGGCCGTCGAGGTGCTCCGCAGCGTCGACGGCGAGGGCGCCGGCACCGACTATCGCCGCGCCACGCGGCTGATCGACGCCATCATCGCGCGCTACGGCTCGCGCGCCGACAAGGAGCTGGACCAGATCCTCGCGCTGCTGCGCCGGTTTGCGGCCGAGGCCAAGCGCGAGGCCGCCCGCGACTACATAGCGAGCGTGATGCAGGCGGCCTGAGCCTCAGTAGCGGAACTGCTCCGCAAGGATCCGCTCCTCCCAGCTGTGACCGGCATCGAACATGATCATGCAGGAATCGGTCTTGTCCTCGACGATCTCGACCTCGCGCACGCTCTTCAGCTCGAAATGGTCCGCCACCGCGTTGACGGGCCGCTTGTCGGGCTGCAGCACCGTGATCCGGACCCTGACATTGTCCGGCAGCAGGGCGCCGCGCCAGTGGCGCGGCCGGAACGGACTGATCGGCGTCAGCGCGAGGAGAGGCGCGTTGATCGGGATGATCGGCCCGTGGGCGGAAAGGTTGTATGCGGTCGAGCCGGCCGGCGTCGCGATCAGAATGCCGTCGCAGATGAGCTCGTCGAGCCGGACCTGGCCGTCGATCGAGACCTGCAGCTTGGCCGCCTGGTAGGATTGCCTGAGCAGCGAGACCTCGTTGATCGCCTTTGCGGAGAGGGTGCGGCCGTCCGACAGCTTCGCGATCATCGCGAGCGGCCGGATGACCTGCGTCTTCGCCGCCTCGATCCGGTCGGGCAGCCCGTCGGGACGGTACTCGTTCATCAGGAAGCCGACCGTGCCGCGGTTCATGCCGTAGATCGGCTGCCCCGTGTTCATGAACCGGTGCAGCATCTGCAGCATGAAGCCGTCGCCGCCAAGCGCGACGATGACGTCGGCCTGGTGCGGCAGCACCTCGCCGTAGCGGCGGCGCAGCTCCTCGGCGGCCTCAATCGCGTCGGGCGCGTCGCTGGCGAGAATGGCGATCTTCGTCATGGCGGGAGAGGTGTGGACCGGGAGCGAAGCTGGCCTATCATGGCGGCCGGATATCGCAAAGGGCCGAGGGCAGGGCATTGCCGATGGATCCGACGGCGGAGTTCAAGCTGCTCTACATGCCGTGTCCCGATGCCGACACGGCGAAGCGGATCGGGCGCGCCGCGGTCGAGGCGCGGCTCGCCGGCTGCGCGAACATCCTGCCGTCGATGACCGCCATCTACGAGTGGGAGGGCGCCGTGGAGGAAGCCGGGGAATGCGTGCTCCTCCTCAAGACCTCGGCCTCCGCCGCCGCTCGCCTCCGCGTGCTCGTCGAGCGCGAGCATCCCTACGAGATCCCGGCCGTCCTCACCCTTCCGCTCGAAGACGCGAATGCAAGCTATGCCGCGTGGCTGCGGCAGCGGATCGGTCCCGAAGCGGCCTGACCGGCGGACAGCGACGCCCGCGAAAGCTGTGGCGCGTGAACGGCCTTTGCGTAAAATCCGATTCAAACCACGCGGACCGCCGGACCGCCGCATGAAGACGCCGCACACCGCCATGACACCGTTTCGGAAGGACATCGCCCGCGCGGCAATCGTCGGGATCGCCTTCGCGACAGGCATCTTCCTGATGATGATCGTCTTCTTCTGACGGCGCGGCGAACCGGAGCCTGGCCGGCTCAGAGCAGGGGATCGGTCCCCGCGGCCCGGATCGCGCACAGATAGGCCCTGATCAGGGCGGTCTGGTCGATCTCCGGCACGTCGTCGTCTTCGGACTGGAGGAGTGCCAGGAGCCTGGTCGCTTCTTCGGCAGTCATGGTCGCCATCCGGGAAGTCAACAGGATGCCATCAGCCTCCGGCAACCTTGGTTTCGAAACCGCCAACGAAGATGGTTAAGGCGAAAAATTTTCAGAGAAAGGCGGCCCGGCCCCTTAAGGCGGCGTTCGCCACGCCGGGCGCGCCCGCGGGATCGGCCGGTCCGGGCCGGCGATGCACGCGCGGACGAAGCAGTTGGTCCGCCGGCCGGGCCGCGCGTGCACAGGAGGAGAGCGAGAGCGCATGACCTTGAGAGCCTTCGAGCGGGGAGGCCGCTTCTTCCGCGGCAATGTCCACACGCATTCCAGCAGCTCCGACGGCGTTCTGCCGCCTGAGGCGGTCGCGCGCATCTATGCCGATGCGGGCTACGATTTCCTCTGCCTGTCGGATCATTTCCTGCCGCGCTACGGCTTTCCGATCACCGACACGCGCGCCTGCCGCACCAACCGCTTCACGACGATCCTCGGGGCCGAGACGCACGCGCCGGCGACGAGCCACGGCGAGCTCTGGCATATTCTCGCCGTCGGGCTGCCCCGGGATTTCGCGCCGCCGGCCGAGCAGGAGGACGGCGTCGCGCTCGCGCAGCGCGCGCGCAAATCCGGCGCGTTCGTCGGCATCGCCCATCCGCAATGGTCCGGGCTCACCATCGAGGACGGCCGCGCCCTCGCCGGAATCGCCCATGCGGTGGAGATCTACAACTTCACCTGCGACATCGAGTGCGCACGGCCGGACGGCGCCTATCTTCTCGATCAGCTGCTCAACGAGGGCCATCGGCTCAACGCCTATGCGGCCGACGACGCGCATTTCCGCTGGCCGGATTCCGGCGGCGGCTGGATCATGGTGAAGGCGGAGGAGAACGATCCGGAGGCGCTCCTTTCCGCCATGAAGGACGGCGCGTTCTATTCGAGCCAGGGTCTGAGGATCGACGGCATGGGACTCGACGGAGGCGAGCTGGAGGTGGCGTGCTCGCCCGCGACCACGGTGGCTCTCGTCGGGCGCGGGACGCGTGCTGAGACCGCCTATGGCCGCCAGATCACGCGGGCGCGCCTTCCTGTTGCGAAATTCGCCGGCGACTGGCTGCGGGTGGTGGTGACCGATGCGGCCGGGCGGCGCGCCTGGTCGAATCCGGTCTGGCCGGAATGAGCCGCCCGGACGTCTTCGCCTCGCCCGCCGGACTCTTTCCAGTCCGGGCGTAACGGGCTAAATCGATCCGCGCGCCGGCTTAGCTCAGTTGGTAGAGCATCTGATTTGTAATCAGAGGGTCGGGGGTTCGAGTCCCTCAGCCGGCACCAGTATCATCGACCTCCGGACCCCTCGGCGGGTCGGAGACGGCTGCGCAGATCGAGGAAAGTGGAATGACGGCGCGAATCTACCGGCCCGCGCGCACCGCGATGAGCTCGGGCGAGGCGAAGACCAAGGAATGGGTGCTCGAGTTCGAGCCGGAGGCGCCGCGCACGATCGAGCCTCTGATGGGCTATACGGCTTCGACCGACATGCTGAGCCAGGTGCGTCTCAGATTCGACACCAAGGAAGAGGCGATCGCCTATGCCGAGCGCAACGACATCCCCTATCTCGTCTTCGAGCCCCGGGAGAAGAAGCGCCGCGCGATCTCCTATGCCGACAATTTCCGGCGCGACCGCGCGCAGCCCTGGACCCATTAAGTCCGGCGCCGCGCCGTCCCGCCGTCCCGGCCGCAGACATGGCCGCAAAGATGGCCCCGTAGCTCAGTGGATAGAGCAGTAGCCTTCTAAGCTATTGGTCGCAGGTTCGAATCCTGCCGGGGTCACCAATCCCAGGGTCGATCGGAAGCCGGATGAGGCGCATCGCAATCGCGAGACGGAGAAGCAACCTGGCGCTCGCCGCCGCGCTTGCGCTCGTCGTCGAGGCGGTCCTGATGGCGGCGTCCCTCGGCCTCCATGCGGCGCCGCCGGCCGGGCGGGACGCCTGGGGCGGTGCGCTCTGCGTCACGTCGGCGCATGCGGGGGCCGGCGACCACCGCTCCGATCATGCCCCGGGCGGGCCGGCTGATTGCTGCAAGGCGGGCTGCAACCTCGCGACGGGAGGGCCGCCCCTCCCGGAACCCGGCCCCGTCTTCGCCGCGCTGCACGGGTCGCCTTCTCTCCCCGCGCCGCCGGCGGAGGACGTCCCGACGCCTGCCGAGCGATCCTCCGTCGGATCGCGCGGGCCGCCCCGGCTGGTCTGAACGCTGCCCAGGCAGCGATCCCCAGACTCAGTCGAAATCGCCTGCATCGGTGCGATGCGGAGCGGATGGAGCATGCAATGACACGTTCTGTTTCCGGCGCGAACGCCGCTTCACGTTTGTCCTCCAGGTTTTCCCGCGTGCGGAACCTGGCTCTTCTCCTCTGCGCCCTGGCGCTTGCTCCGGCCGCCGCCACCCTGGCGTCGGCGCACGAGTTCAAGGCCGGGCCTCTCACCATCGTCCATCCCTGGACCCGGGCAACGCCGCCGAGGGCGGAGGTCGGGGGCGGCTATCTCGTCGTCAGGAATGCGGGCACGGAGCCGGATCGGCTCGTATCCGCCACGGCCGAAGCCGCGACGAAGGTCGAGATTCACGAGATGACGATGAGCGACGGCGTCATGAAGATGCGGCCGGTCGCCGGCGGGATCGCGATTCCGGCCGGCGGCGAGGCGGTGTTGCAGCCGAGCGGCCTGCACCTCATGATGATGGGGCTGAAGCAGCCCCTGAAGGAGGGCGAGAGCATTCCGGGCTCGCTTACCTTCGAGCGGGCCGGCACGGTCGCGGTCACGTTCAAGGTCGAGGCGATCGGGCATCAGCCGGACTCCGGGGAGCACGGCGCGACCGGCCACTGAGCCGGGAGGGGCGAAAGCGGACCGGCCCCTTTCCGGCGCCGGTCCGCCATGCAGGTCGCGCAGAGCGGCCGACCCCCATGGCGAATTCCCCCAGCAATGCAAAGTTAGTAGAATTGTCTGCAATTTGATCGTGCCGAGACCGCATTGCGCCAATGAGCCAGCTAATGTTCATCAGCCCGACAGCCGATTCAGGATCGACGGAAACGGATCGCCGCGACGAGGCCGAGATGTTCGACCTCGCGCCGGTTTCGCTCTGGCTGGAGGATTTCAGCGCGGTCCGGGAGCAGTTCGAGGCCTGGCGCGCGGCGGGCATCACCTCGCTCAGGGATCATCTCCGGTGCGATGCCGGCCGGGTGAAGGCGTGCTCCGACCGCATCCGGCTCCTCAGGGTGAACCGCAAGACGCTCTCGCTGTTCGAGGCGGACGACCTTGCCCACCTTGCCGCCAATCTCGGCACCGTGTTCCGGGACGACATGCTGACGACCCACATCGAGGAGCTCTGCCAGCTCTGGGAGGGCGCGCGCGAGTTCGAGAGCAACACGGTCAACTACACGCTGAGCGGCCGCCGGCTGGACATCCACCTGCAGGGGACGGTCCTGCCCGGCCATGAGGACAGCCTGGACCGCGTGCTCATCGCGGTGGAGGACGTAACCGAGCGGGAGAGGACCCGCCGGGCGCTGACGGCCGCCGAGGAATATGCGCGGGGGCTGTTCGAGCATTCGCCGGTTTCCCTCTGGGTGGAGGACTTCTCCGCCGTGAAGCGGCTCCTCGACGATCTTCGCGACCGGGGCATCCAGGATTTCAGGGTGTTCACGGACGTCCATCCCGAGTTCGTCGAGCGCTGCATGAGCGAGATCCGGGTGATCGACGTCAATCGGCACACGCTCGAAATGTTCTCCTCGCCGGACAAGAAGACGCTCTTCGACCGGCTGCAGGACGTGCTGCGCGACGACATGGAGCCGCATTTCCGAGAACAGCTCACCGATCTCTGGGAGGGCAGGCTCTTCCAGCAGCGGGAGGTGGTGAACTACTCGCTGGACGGCAGCGAGCTGCATGTCCACATGCAGTTCTCCGTGCTTCCGGGCCATGAGGGCGACTGGTCGCTGGTGCAGGTGGCGCTGACGGACATCACCGCCCGCAAGAAGGCCGAGGCCTATCTCGAATATCTCGGCAAGCACGACGTGCTCACCAAGCTCTACAACCGCTCCTTCTATGTCGACGAGCTGAACCGGCTCGAGCGGAAGGGACCGTCCCCCGTGACGGTCATCATCGCCGACCTCAACGGCCTGAAGACGCTCAACGACACGCTCGGCCACGCCGCCGGCGACGCCCTTCTGAGGCGGGCGGGCGAGGTGCTGAACGAGCTGGTGGAGCCGCCCGGCCATGCGGCACGGATCGGCGGCGACGAGTTCGCGATCCTCCTGCCTGCAACGGATGCGGCCGCGGTCGAGCCTCTCCTCGAGAAGCTCGAGAAGCTTCTGGAGCTCAACAACCAGTTCTATACGGGAACGGCGCTGAGCTTCGCGATCGGAGCCGCGACGAGCGAGCCGGGCGAGCGGCTGGAGAACGTCGTCAAGCGCGCCGACGCCGCGATGTATGAGACGAAGCGGGCCTATTACAGCAATCCCGGCTCGGAGCGGCGCCGCGGGCCGGGTTCCTAGCGCCGGGCGGGCGCGTCGCCGTCGTCCACGTCCGCGTCCACGCTCTGCTCGACTTCGCCGCGCCGCTGCAGCCAGAGCGCGACCAGCCAGACGAACATCGCCCAGGCGGAGCCGAGCGCCCAGCCGGCAAGGATGTCCGTGGGCCAGTGGACTCCGAGATAGATCCGGCTGCCGCCCACGATGAGCGTGAGCCCGACCGAGACGGCGAGAAAGAACACCTTGAGCCGCCGCTTCGGTTCGAGCCGCGTCAGCAGGACGCCGAGGGTGAGGAAGGTGACGGCGGAGAGGGTGGCGTGCCCGCTCGGAAAGCTCGCCGTATAGACCTCGGCGCCGTGCGGCACGAGATCGGGACGGCTGCGCTCGAAGACGCGCTTCAGGCTGAAGCTCAGGAGGGTGCCGCCGGCGACGGAGAAGAGCACCATCAGCGCGGCGCCGCGCTTCCGGATCATCAGGAGATAGACGACGACGAGGACGGCGGAGAGGGTGATGAAGAACGTGCTCCCGAGCGCGGTCACGTCGCGCATCATCTCCTCGAACCAGCGCGGACCGAGCGGGTCCGACAGATTGGCCGGGTTGCGAAGGGCGAGGATGATCGCGCGGTCGAACGCCGCGGTGGAGCCTTCGCGGACCTCTTCCGCCAGCTCGACGAAGGTCCAGGAGCCGCCGGCGATCACGAGCAGGATGGCGAGCGTCGCGATCTCCGCGCGCGCGAGCGCGAGGCTGCGGCGGAACAGCGCGACCCCGGCTTGGTAATAGGCATTCATGGCTGCATGCTCTTCACGCTCCCGGGCTGCCTTGAAATGCGACGGATCTCTCCGTAGCAGAACGCGGGGTGCACGGAGAGCGGGATGAGCCATCTGCCCGAGCGGCCGCCGCAGGGCGGCGGTCTCGTCATGCTGAAACGTGCCGCCCGGTTTCCGCCGATCGCGATCCTCATCCTCGTCATAGTCGCGGGCGCGCTTTTCGTTCCCGGCGTGGCCGATCTTCCGGCGACCGACCGCGACGAGGCGCTGTTCGTGCAGGCGACGCGCCAGATGCACGAGACCGGCAACTATCTCGACATCCGCTTCCAGGACGAGGCGCGGTACAAGAAGCCGATCGGCATCTACTGGCTGCAGGCGGCGGCGACGGCGCCGTTCGGGGGCGCCGACGCGCCGCTCTGGGCATACAGGCTGCCTTCGCAGGTCGCCGCCTTCGGGTCCGTCCTCCTCGTCTATGCGATCGGCTGGACACTCTTCGGCAGCGCGTCGGGGTTCGTCGGGGCGCTGCTCTTCGCGGCCACGATCCTGATCGGGGTCGAGGCGCGGCTGGCGAAGACCGATTCCGTGCTTCTCTTCCTCACGCTTGCGGCACAATGGGTTCTCGCCTCGGCCTGGGTCCGGACCGCCCCGGTCCCGCGCGCGGCCGGCACCGGCCGGACCGGCGCGTCCCCGCCGGGCGCGCGCCTGCCGACGGCAATGGCGCTCGGCTTCTGGGTCGCGCTCGGCCTCGGCATCCTCGTCAAGGGACCCGTCGTCGTCCTCGTCGTCGGGCTCACCCTGCTCGGGCTAACGGTCGCCCGGAGATCGGCCGCCCTCCTCGGGTCGCTCAGGCCGCTCGCCGGGCTCCCGCTCATGCTGCTCGTCGTGCTGCCCTGGTTCGCGGCGATCGCCTACCAGACGGACGGCGCCTTCTTCTCCGAGGCGATCGGCCACGATTTCCTCGGCAAGATCGCCGGCGGGCAGGAGAGTCACGGCGCGCCGCCGGGCTCCTATCTTCTTGCCCTTCTCGGCACCGCCTGGCCGGCGACGCCCTTCGTGCTGCTTGCCTGGCCCCTGATGACGCGCGACTGGCGCCGGCCCGGAACGCTCTTCTGCCTCGCCTGGCTGGTGCCGGCCTGGCTCGTCTTCGAAGCGATCCCGACCAAGCTTCCGCACTACGTGCTGCCGCTCTACCCGGCCCTGGCCCTGATGGCAGGCAGGGCGCTCGTGACCGGCCGGACGATCGGGATCCGGGGATGGGCGAGGGGGCTCGGGTTCCTCCTGCCGCTCGTCCCGCTCGTGCTCGGGCTCGCCGCGCTCGGGCTGCTGCTCTTCGTCGAACGCCGCCTGCCGGCCTGGACGGACCTCTTCCTGATCGCGGCGATCGCGGCCGGCCTCCTCGGCGCGCGGGCCTTCTGGAACGGCCGGGTGCAGGCGGCCGTCGTTTCGGGAATTCTCGCCAGCGCGGCGCTCCAGGCGGGCATCTACATGTTTGCCCTGCCCGCATTCGAGACGGTCTGGCTCAGCCCGCGGATCGTGGGCGAGGCGGAGCGCGCGGCCGGGTGCCCGGACGTCGCGATTGCCGCGGCCGGCTACACCGAGCCGAGCCTCGTGCTCTCCGCGGGTACCGACCTCCGGCGCGGCAGCGGCGAGGCGGCCGCGGACTGGCTCGCCGGCGAGGGCTGCCGCGTGGCGGCCGTGGAGGGGCGCGC
>NZ_SPKJ01000220.1 GCF_009866965.1 Propylenella binzhouense
CCGGGGCGGCCGGGCGGCGGACGGCGGCGCCGTGATTCCGGCAGGCGTCACGTTGCGGACGCCGGTGTCGCTGTCGGGCAGCGCCGCTTGCTTCCAGGCCGGCAGCGCGTCGGCGTGCGCGGGCGTCTCGCCGGGCGGGCGGGGGCCGATCAGGGCCGCGGCGCCGGCGAGGATTCCGATCGCGAGGAGGACGTAGAGGAGGAGCCGCATCGGCGAAGTCTAGCGCATCCGCACGAATTCATGCGCGCGCACGTAAGGCCGGCCGGCGAAAAAGCCCTGCTTGCAGGCCGCAACGCAGAGCGCGAACCCGGTTTCCGAGGCGAGCTCGCCCGCCTGCCACCGCGCGCATTCGAAGTCGCAGGCGCCGGGCCTGCAGGAGCTGACGAGGCGCGTGAAGCCGGAGGCGGCGTAGCACGCGTCGACCGCGCGCCCGGCATAGGCGGCCCCGCCCGGGTAAAGATCGGCGGCGCCGGCGGGGAACGTCCAGAGGAGGACGCCGGCGAGGCCGACCATCGCCGCCCGCGCGCAGGACGCGCCGCCCCGCGGCCTTGTCGAAGCGGCTTTGCGCAGTGGCATCGGTCTCCTCCGGGGCACTTTGAGCCGACAAACGGGTTCAAGGCCGATCGCGTTCCACGCAGCTTCAGCGCGGCTGCGGCGTCTCGATCACGGTCACGCCCGATCCGGGACGCGCGTCCCGCGATCCGCCGTCGGCGGCGTCCCCGGCGTCCGGTTCGGTGCGGCCCTCGCCGGCATCGAGAAAGAGGCCGCCGGCCGGGACGGAGGTTCCCGGCGCCACCCCGGCGGGCGCCTCGGCCGCGCCTTCGCCCTCGCCGACATGCCGCACGTTCGGCGCCGGCGCGGCCTGCGGACCGGCGGCCG
>NZ_SPKJ01000221.1 GCF_009866965.1 Propylenella binzhouense
GCCCTTAAGGCACTTGATCGCTCTCATTATCCATGCCCGCCGGGCCGAGGCCCGGCAGCGCAATCCAACCGGCGCCGTTCCGCGCGGCCGAAGCCGCGGAGAGAGGAACGGACCGGCCAAAAACCCGAACCCCCGAGCGAACAGGGGAACGGGCCCGGCCCGCGCCACGCGCCCGAAGGACGCCGGAACGGGCCTAGAAAGACCAGTTATCACACGAGACAGGCCCGAAGGCCGCGGCGGTCAAACCACGGCCGGCGGAGATCCCGCACCCAGAGGCGCGCCCGGACCCGTCTTCTCTTCACGATGTCACCTGAACAGGCGGCGGCACGCGTCCCGCGTCCCGCCGCAAACCCTTTTCCTTCCGACAAGCGATCAACCCGACCAGGCCGCTCCGGCATCAGCCGGGAACCAGGCGCCAGCATCCGCCGGCGGAGCCAAGCGGACGCGCCGAAGGCGCGGCCCAGCATAAGACTCCCGATCACGGCTGGCGGAACCACGACGTGGTGGAGCCAGACGGGCCCGTCCGCCCGCAGCGAAGCGAGGACGGACAAAACAAAGGACTGTCGATCACGGCTGGCGGAACCACAACGTGGTGGAGCCAGACGGGATCGAACCGACGACCTCATGCTTGCAAAGCACGCGCTCTCCCAACTGAGCTATGGCCCCTGAACCCGGCAATCGGCAGACGGCAACAGGCAGTCGGCAAAGCCCGACTGCCGAACGCCGAACGCCCGATGCCGAACGCCCGATGCCGAACGCCCGATGCCGAACGCCCGATGCCGAACGCCTGAACCTGGTGGGCCTGAGTAGAGTCGAACTACTGACCTCACCCTTATCAG
>NZ_SPKJ01000222.1 GCF_009866965.1 Propylenella binzhouense
GACCGCCACGCGCTGGCCGGGCGGCGCGAGCGCGGGCCGCGCCGAAGCCGCCGGCTCCGCCGGGAGCGGCACGGCGAGAAGGGCGATGCTGTCGAGATCGCAGCCGGCGGCGACGGCGTCCGCGGCGCGTCCGACCAGATCGCCGATCGCCGCGTGCTCGCCCGCCTGGACGAGGCCGAGATGCCGTGACGGGAGGACGAGCGCCGGATCGCGGCGGACGAGGCCGAGAAGGGGCACGGCGGTGCGCGCGAAGCCTTCCCGCACCAGCGTGGCGTGCCGATCCGAGCCGACGCGGTTGACGATCGCGCCCGCCACCTCGAACCCCTCCGCGAGCCGGGCGAAGCCCTCCGCGACCGCGCCGGCCGACTGCGCGAGCCCCTCCGCCCCGACGACCAGCACGACGGGAAGCCCGAGCATGCGCGCGAGCGAGGCTGTCGAGCCGGCGCCGGCGGTGCCGCCGTCATAGAGGCCCATGACGCCCTCCACGAGCACGAGATCGGCGCCCTCCGCCTGGCCGGCGGCGAGGGCCCGGATCCGGTCGGGCCTCATCGCCCAGGGATCGAGATTGACCGCGGGGCGGCCGCACGCGGCTTCGAGGAATTTCGGGTCGATATAGTCCGGGCCGCACTTTGCGGCCGCGACGGCGCGCCCGCGCCGGCGGAGCGCGGCGGCGAGCCCGAGCGTGAGGACGGTCTTGCCCGAATGGCTCGATGCCGCGGCCACGACGAGGCCGCGGGCCGGCGCGCCGCTCACGCCGGGGCCGTGG
>NZ_SPKJ01000223.1 GCF_009866965.1 Propylenella binzhouense
GGCGGCGCGCGGCGCGGGCGAGCTTGCGGCCGACATCGCGGCGATCCTCGCCGAGCCCGGCGTCGGCGGGCGCGACACCGACCTCGCCATGCGCATCGAGGCCCTACGGCGCGGATGCCGTGCCGGCTACCGGGCTGCCTACCAGGCGGCCCGGCGCTGGGCCCGGCTCGCCGCCGCGCGGAGCGCCGGAAACCCCTTTCCCGCCAGTGCCTTGCTCGCCCTCGCCTTCCCCGAGCGCGTGGCCCAGGCCCGCGGCGGCCGCGGCCGGTTCCGCATGGCGAGCGGCGGCGGCGCACGGCTCGACGAGGCGGATCCGCTCGCCGACGCGCCGTTCCTGGCGATCGGCGAGGTGCAGGGCGGCGGGCCGGACGCCCGCATCCTCGTCGCCGCCGGGATCGAGCGCTCCGCGATCGAGGAGCTCTTCCCCGACCGCATCGTCGAGGAGGAGGCCGTCGGCTACGACCGCGCCGCCGATCTCCTCGTCGCCCGCCGCCTCCGCCGCCTCGACGCCCTCGTCCTCTCGGAGCGCCGGGCGGAGATCGCCGACGAGGACGCCGCGGCGCGCATTCTTGCCGAGGCGGCGCTTGCCCGCGGGCTCGCCGCGCTGCCCTGGCCTGCCGAAATCGCGGCGCTCCGCGCCCGCCTCGCGTTCCTGCGTGCCCGCGCCGGGGCGGCGTGGCCCGACCTCTCCGACGAGGCGCTC
>NZ_SPKJ01000224.1 GCF_009866965.1 Propylenella binzhouense
GAACCGCAGAGCCGCGCCAAACCGCCGCCCCGCAACCGGTGAACGCTGATATAGGAGCCTCGAAAACCCCTGTCAACGCCCTTCCGACAACCCCGCCCGAACCGCCCCGCCAGGGAACCATCCAGGCAATGAAACCCGCACCGGAACATCCCGCCGGAGCCAAAACCCCAGCCCGTCCCGATACGGAAGGCAATCGGAAAAACCGCCCCGGAACCAACCGGCCCCGCAGCAGCCACCGCCATATACGAACCACCCCCAAACCATGTCAACCACATGACACCAGAAAAAAGGAAAGACGACGCAACCGGCTCGCGCGGCCGCGCTCGGTTAGCCGGTTAGCGATTGACAGGGCACCGGGCGGCTGCCACCTCTAGCCACGAAGCGGTCACATTCACGATCTTATGAGGATCGGCCGCGCGGAATCGCTTTGCGGCCTTGAACGGGGGGCGGGGTCCAGGAGTGATAGCCTCGAACGCGCATCACATCCGCCGACCTGCCATCGACCTCGGCGACGAGGACCCGATCTATCTCCAATCCGTCAAGCAGGCCCCGCCCGACCGGCGCCGCCTCAGCCTGCGCTGGCTCGCGGCCTCGGTCCTGACCGGGGCCGCGGCGCTCGGGCTCGGGGGCGGCGCACTGCAGGCCGCCGTCGGTCTCGGGCCGGGCGCCGTGCTGGCGCCGACCTTCGAGGCGGCAC
>NZ_SPKJ01000225.1 GCF_009866965.1 Propylenella binzhouense
GGGGCCCGCCCCGCGGCGGGCGCGACCCGGCACCGGCCGCGCGGGCGCGGCTCTGCGGACGGGATCCGCGACAGGTCTGGAATTGCCGCCGTGCCCCGGCCCCCAGGCCCGCCTGCGACGCGGGCCCGGGGCCTCGAGCCTGGCTCGGCCTATTTCGCGGCGCCGAGCTGGCGGTCGTGGCCGAGCGCGAGATGCATGAGGAGCCGCGATTCGGCGTCGGCGTCGCCGGCATCGGCAAGCGAGCGGTCGAACCAGTACATCGCGAAGCTGTTCGCCTTGGCGTAGGCCCAGGCCCGGCAGATCCGGAGCATCATGCCGCGGGCGGCGGGCGCGCCCCCCGCCGGGGGTGCCGTCAGCGCCGCGAGCTCGTCCGTGCAGGTGCCGGCGAGCGCCGCCTCGTCCATGCCGAGCGGGGCGGTCAAGGCGGGAAGCTGTGCCGCCTGCTTCTCGGTCTCCGCCGCGAAGAAGGCCTCCGCCTCCTGCTTGCGGCTCGGAGCGGCGTTGCTGCCTTGGACGGCGTCGACGGTCCCGGCCTGCGGGTCCGCGGCCGGTCCCGAGGCCCTGTCGAGCGCGGTCGCCGGGCCGGCGCCGGTCTCCGCCAGCGCCACGACCGTCCCGCCGCCGCCGGCCGGAACGGCATGCGCGGGCACGATCCCG
>NZ_SPKJ01000226.1 GCF_009866965.1 Propylenella binzhouense
CCGGCCGGCGGCGGCGCGCCGCCCGCGCGTGCGATCGCCCCCTCCACGGTCGCGCGCCAGGGCGCGTCGGGTGCGGCGTCTGCGAGGAGCGCGCGCCAGGCCTCGACGGCCTTCGCCTTCTCGCCCGCCTGCTCCTGCGCGAGCGCCAGGAAGAAGCGCGGCTTCGCCGCCTTCGGGTCGGCCGCATTCGCCGCCTCGAAGGCCTCGCGCGCCGCGGCGGTGACGATCCCGCCTTCCGCGAGATAGATGGCCTCGCCGAGATCGGCCTGCCGTTCGGCCGACGTTCCGAGCAGGCGGATCACGTTCCGATAGGCCTCGACCGCGTCCTGCGGGCGCCCGAGCCGGACATAGACCGGGGCGAGCACGGCCCAGCCCCTGCCGTCCTCCGGCGACTGCCGGAGACGTTCCTCGACGCGCGCGACCAGGGTCTCGATGTCGGTCTTGCCGCCCTGCTCGAGCCGCGCCTCGAGCGGCTGGCCCGGCAGGTCCGGCGCGCCCTTCGCGAGGTAGAGCCCGGCGGCGAGCACGGGGATGCCGAGAAGGGCGAGCAAAGCGGCCGCCCGGCGCCGCTCAGCGCGGCCGCCTGCTGCCGGCGGCGCCTGCGCCGCTTCGGCCGCGAG
>NZ_SPKJ01000227.1 GCF_009866965.1 Propylenella binzhouense
CGCCGCCGCGATGCCGCGCACCAGCGCGTCCGAAAGCGCACGCTCCGCCGACCCGAGCCGCCAGGGGCTCGAGGCCGCGCTGACGCGATAGCCGGCGCCGGCAAGCGCCGCCGCGAGCACCCCCGCACCGGCCGGCCCGAGGCTCGGCCCGAAACCCTTCACGCCCGCCTGGTCGGCATCGAACGCGGCGTGGACGATGCCGTCGGCCGGGTGCGCGGGCGCGAAGCGCATCCGGCCGTCATAGGTGAGGGCCGCATAAAGCGGCAGGCGGCGGGCGGCGAGCGCATCGACGAGGCGCATGGCCCAGTCGCGCGAGACGATGTCGAAGAGGGCGGAGGCGGCGACGAGGCTCGCGCCGTCGAGGAGGTCCGTGCCGCGCCCGCCGATTTCGGCGAGGTCGTACCGGATCGTCTCGGCGCCCGGGTGGCGGGCCGCGGCGATTGCCAGCAGCGCGGGATCGCGGTCGACGAGCCGCCAGCGCGTCGCGGTCGGGAGGCGCGGACCGAGGGCGCGCGGGGTCGCGCCGGTGCCGCAGCCGAGATCGACGACGAGCGGGGACGCGGCGTTGCGGCTCGCCTCGGCCGGGTCGAACGATCTCAACATGTGG
>NZ_SPKJ01000228.1 GCF_009866965.1 Propylenella binzhouense
CGCGCCGGCTGCCGGGTGCGGCTGGCGCTCCTCGGCGCGCGCGACCGGCTGCGCGGCGATGCGGCGCAGGCCGCGCGGGGCTATGGCGGGATGGTGGAGACGCTCGCGCCGGAGACTGCGCTCTCGGGGGCGCTCCTCGTCGACGCGCTCTTCGGCGCAGGGCTCGCGCGCCCGCTCGACGGGCTTGCGGCGGCCATCGTCGAGCGGGCGAATGCGAGCGGGATTCCGATCCTCGCGGTCGACCTGCCGTCCGGCATAGACGGCGCCACCGGCGCGCTCCGCGGGACGGCGATCCGCGCGCAGCGGACCGTCACCTTCTTCCGGCTGAAGCCGGGCCACCTGCTGATGCCGGGGCGGCTCCATTGCGGCGCGACCGAGGTGCGCCAGATCGGGATCCCCGAGGCGGCGCTCGAAACGGTGCGGCCGCGCGCCTTCCGCGACGCGCCGGCACTCTGGCGGAGCCGGTTCCCGGTGCCCTCCGCGGCCGGGCACAAATATGATCGCGGCCACGCGGTGGTGGTCTCGGGCGGGCTCTCCCAGACGGGCGCGGCGCGGCTCGCCGCCCGCGGCGCGCTGCGGGCCGGCGCGGGGCTCGTCACC
>NZ_SPKJ01000229.1 GCF_009866965.1 Propylenella binzhouense
CGCGACCGGAGCCGAGGCCGGCGAAGCCCCGGCCGGCACCGTTCCGCCGCGCACCACCGTGCCTCCGCGTGCCGCTCCGCCGCCTCCGCCGCCGTCCGACATGGCGCCTGCCGGCGAGGCCCGCACCCGGCACTCGCGCGCGCCGGCCCTGGTCATGACGATCCTGGTCGTGCTGGTCCTGATCGGCGCGGGCGTGCTCGCCTATACGCAGCGCGAGACGATCGCCGGCTTGTTCGGCGGGACGGGCGACGAGGCCGCGGAAGTCGCGCAGGCGCCGGCCCCGGCGCCGAGGGCAAGCGGCAAGAACACCGACCGGCTGACCGATGGCGCTCCGGCCGAGACGCCGCCGGGCGCCGCCGCCGGCCCTGAGAGCGGCACGGCAACGGCCGAGGCTCCTCCCGCCGGGTCCGAGCCGGAGCCGCAGGCGGACGAGGCCGATGCCCCGCCGCAGGGCGAGGAGGACATGATCGAGGGCGGCGAGCCGCCCGCGGAGGGCCCGCTCCCGCCGGGCTTGGAGGCGCCGCAGGCG
>NZ_SPKJ01000023.1 GCF_009866965.1 Propylenella binzhouense
CGGCTGCGGCACGATCCGGCCCTGGCGCGGCGCCGGCAGCGGGGCTGCAGCCGGCGCCTGGATCCGCGGGCTCTGGATGCGGCGGCCCGCGACGGGCGCGGGATCCCGGGCCGGCGGCGCGAGGTCGTCGTCATCCTCCTCGGCCGGGTAGAAGTCGTCCTCAGGGGGGTAATCCTCGTCCGGCGCGGGCCCGTCGGGGCTCGCGTCCGCCTGGCGCTGTCCCTGGAATCCGGAAAGGACCGGCTCCCGTCGTGCTCCGCCCGCCGGCGATGCGACGGGCTCGATTCTCGGCTGGCCGCCGCGCTTCCGCTTCGAGCCGAAGCGCCGCGCGAGGCCGGCCCGGAACGAAAGACCCCAGTGGGCGAGAAAGCCGGCCAGAAGCCGGAGGCGCCCGCTCTCTCCATCGTCGTCTTCGCCGTCGAACGCGGAGGAAGGCGCCGCGACCTGCGTCGGCGAGGCCTTCGGCGCCTTCTGGCGGCGCGGACGGTTGAGGCGCTCGGCGAGCGGCTCGGTTCGCGCGAAGCTCGCGACGAGGAGCGGCAGCGAGACCATGCCGCAGACGATCCCGATCGCCGCGCGCGCGCCGGCGCTCATCATCTCGCCGGACATCGCTTCCGGGACCCGCAGCACGAGATCGCCCACCGCGCCGCCGAGTCCGACCGGGAGCGGCCAGCCAGCCGGCGTGGGGAAGCAGGCGAGCGCCGTCGAAAGCAGCAGGATCCCCCCGAGCCAGTAGGCGGACTGAATGCGGATCTGGCGCGGCACGCGGAGCCGGAAGAGCTTCCAGCCATGCCCGGCGACCGGGAGCACGAGGCCGAGAATGGCCAGCCCGAGAAACTGCATCGCGAGATCGGCGAAGATCGCTCCCGGTCCGAGGAGCAGGTTCCGGACCGGGCCGTCCGCCGCATAGCTGAGGCTCGGGTCGTCGGCGTGCCAGCTCGCGAGGCTCACCGTCATGGCGAGCGCGACGAGGATGAGGAGAAGCCCCGCGAGCTTCGTGCCGTTGCGGGTGGCGAACTCGCGAAATCGGCCGTGGCCGCCGTGGAAGTCGGCGAGAGTTCCGTAGGTCATGTCGGTCTGACGCACACTGCTGGGGCCAAGCGGCCGTCCCGATCCGGACCGTAGTGAACCCCGGTAAATCGTGCATTAACCACGCGGCCCGGGGGCCGGCTTCCGTGAACGCCAAACGGCCCGGCAGTTGCCTGCCGGGCCGTCCAGGTCCGCTCGCTTGGGAGGGAGCGAGGAAGTCTTCTCAGCTGTGGTACGCCGCCTCGCCGTGCGAGCTCAGGTCGAGGCCGGTCCGCTCGGCCTCGGTGCTGGCGCGCAGGCCGATCACGAGGTCGGCGATCTTGTAGGCGATCGCGCTGCCGATGCCGCACCAGACGATGGTCACGCAGACCGCAAGGAACTGGGTCCAGACCTGGCCGGCAATGCTGAAGTCCTCGGCGCCGGTGCCGCCGAGCGACGGCGCGGTCAGGATGCCGGTTCCGAGCGCGCCGATGATGCCGCCGATGCCATGGACCCCGAAGACGTCCAGGCTGTCGTCATAGCCGGCCGCGGGCTTCACCACGGAGACGAAGAAGTAGCAGCCTGCGCTCGCCACGACGCCGAGGATGATCGCGCCGACCGGCCCGATCGTGCCGCAGGCCGGCGTGACGGCCACCAGGCCGGCCACCAGGCCGGACGCGGCGCCCAGCATCGACGACTTGCCGCGCACGACGGCCTCGATGATCGACCAGGCCACGATCGCGCCGGCCGTCGCCGTGAAGGTGTTGATCATCGCGAGCGTCGTGCCGCCGTTCGCCTCGAGATTGGAACCGGCGTTGAAGCCGAACCAGCCGACCCACAGGAGCGAGGCGCCGACCATGGTGAGGGTCATGGAATGCGGGGCCATCATATCGCGCCCGAGGCCTTCCCGCTTGCCCACCATGAGGCAGCCGACGAGGCCGGCAATGCCCGCATTGATGTGGACGACGGTACCGCCGGCGAAGTCGAGGGCGCCCCAGTTGAAGAGCAGGCCGCTGCCCGCCCAGACCATGTGGGCGACCGGGAAGTAGACGATCGTCACCCAGATCGCGGCGAAGAGCATGATGGCGCCGAATTTCACCCGCTCGGCGAAGGCGCCGACGATGAGCGCCGGGGTGATCGCGGCGAACGTCATCTGGAAGCAGATGAAGACGAACTCCGGGATGACCTCGTCGGAGAACGTCGCCGCGGTCGAATCCGCCGTCACGCCTGCCAGGAACATCTTGCCGAAGCCGGAGATGAACGCGTTGCCGCCGTCGCCGAAGGCCATGGTGTAGCCGTAGAGGACCCAGATGATCATCACCATCGCGGTGATCATCATGACCTGCATCAGCACCGAGAGCATGTTCTTGGCGCGGACGAGGCCGCCATAGAACAGGGCGAGGCCGGGGATCGTCATCAGGAGGACGAGCACCGTGGCCGTCATCATCCACGCGGTGTTGCCGGGGTTGGGGACCGCGGGTGCGGCCTCTGCCGCCGCCGGCGCGGCGTCCTGGGCGAACGCGGCCATCGTGCTCGCCGCGACCAGGGCGAGCGCGGCCGGAATGATCCTACTGAACTTCATCGTTTCCCTCGCGAATGGATAGTGCCCGAGATCAGAGCGCATCGATGTCGGTCTCGCCCGTGCGGATGCGCACCGCGTGGTCGACAGGCACCACGAAGATCTTGCCGTCGCCGATCTGGCCGGTCTTCGCGGTCATGACGATCGAATCGACGACCTTGTCGGCGTCGGCGGCGGGCACCGCGACCTCGATCTTCACCTTCGGGATGAAACTGACCGCATATTCAGCGCCCCGGTAGATTTCCGTATGGCCCTTCTGGCGGCCGTATCCCCGAACCTCCGTGACGGTCAGGCCCTGGACTCCAAGTGTCATGAGCGCGTCACGCACCTCGTCCAGCTTGAATGGCTTGATGATCGCAATGATGAGTTTCATGCGGTCGCTCGCTCCTGTCTGGCGGCTTCGGATGCCGCGCTCGAACGCGGGCGACTGCCCGCTGCGAGGAGCTGTCCAAATTGCGTGCCAGTTTCAGCGTTTGCGGCGGAACCGCGGCGCCGAAGCGCCTACAGACTGATCGAATGCACAAATCGTGGGCAGAATCGGTCGAAAGGCGAATCTTTTAGTCAGACTGCCTCACCCGGATCAGCCCTTCCTGGGCCACGGAGGCCACCAGCGTTCCGTCCGGCGCATAAATCGCGCCCCGCGTGAGGCCGCGGCTGCCCGAGGCGTTCGGGCTGTCCTGGTCGTAGAGGAGCCAGTCGTCGGCGCGGAACGGCCTGTGGAACCACATCGCGTGGTCGAGGCTTGCGACCTGCAGGTCGCTGTCGAACACGGAGCGCCCGTGGGCAAAGAGCGACGTGTCGAGGAGCGTCATGTCGGACGCGTAGGCGAGCACGCAATCGTGGATGGCTGGATCGTCCGGAAGCGGGCCGGTCGCCCGGAACCAGACGCGCTGAACGGCCTCGAGCTTCGTGCGGCTGACATAGTGCTTCAGGCTGACCGGGCGGAACTCGAGCGGACGCTCGCGCTCCCAGTAGGCGCGGATCGGCTTCGGCGCGCTCGACATCATGAGCGCCTTCATATCCTCCTCGGACATCAGGGATTCGGGCCGTGGCACGTCGGGCATGGCCATCTGGTGCTGGAGCCCGCTCTCGCGGACCTGGAACGAGGCCGACATGGAGAAGATCGCCTGGCCGTGCTGGATTGCGACGACGCGGCGGGTCGTGAAGCTCTTGCCGTCGCGGATGCGGTCGACCTGATAGACGATCGGAACCGTGGGATCGCCGGGACGCATGAAATAACCGTGCAGGGAATGCACGTTCCGGCCCGGCTCGACGGTCCGGGTCGCGGCGACCAAAGCCTGCCCGATGACCTGGCCGCCGAAGACGCGCTGCCAGCCGGCCTGAGGGCTGCGGCCGCGAAACAGGTTGTGCTCAAGCGGTTCGAGATCGAGAATGTCGAGCAGGTTCTGAATGGCGTTTGGCATGGACCTTCCGGTCGTCGCGGATCCCAGTCGGGGCTCGGCAAGGTCGGCAGAGTGCCGGGCTGAGTCAAGCAAGCGGGGACAAGGAATGGCGAACATGGGAGATCGCGAGGCCCCGGAGGTGGTCGTTGCGGGCGGCGGCTCGGCCGGCCTCTGCCTCGGCCTTGCGCTCAAGCGCTTCCTGCCCGATCTCGCCGTCGAGGTGATCGATGCGCGCCCGTCCGGCGCGGCATCCTCCGACGAGCGCTCCTCCGCGATCGCCGCGGCCGCCCGCCGCATGCTCGAGCGGCTCGGCGTGTGGGATGTCCTCGCCGACGACGCCCAGCCCATCCTTTCGATGGAGGTGACGGACAGCCGGACGGGCGACGCGACGCGCCCGGTGTTCCTCACCTTCGACGGCAATGTGGCGGAAGGCGAGCCGTTCGCGCACATGGTGGGCAATGCGCCTCTCCTGGAGGCGCTGCGCGCCGAAGCGGAGGCGGCGGGCGTGAAGACGACCTGGAGCGACGGCGTCGCCGGGTTCTCTCCCGAGCCGGGCGCCGTGCGGATCGACCTTTCGTCGGGCAAGCGCCGCAGCGCCAGGCTGCTGGTGGCGGCCGACGGCGTCAGGTCGCGGCTGCGCAGCCTCGCCGGCATCAAGACCGTCGAGTGGAGCTATCCGCAGATGGCGCTGGTCTGCACGGTGGGCCACGAGCGGCCGCACCACGGCGTCGCGGTGGAGCACTTCCTGCCGGCGGGCCCTTTCGCCATCCTGCCGCTCAAGGGCAACCGGTCCTCCCTCGTCTGGACCGAGCGGAAGGAGGATGCCGAGCGGCTCCTGAACGGCGACGAGTTCGTGTTCCTGGTCGAGCTGGAGCGCCGGTTCGGTCACCGGCTCGGCAGGATCGAGCTGGAGAGCCGGCGGCAGGGCTATCCGCTCGGCCTGATCCTCGCCCGCGATTTCGTGAAGCCGCGGCTCGCCCTTCTCGGCGATGCGGCCCATGGCATCCACCCGATCGCCGGCCAGGGGCTCAATCTCGGCTTCCGCGACGTCGCGGCGCTCGCCGAAACGCTCGTCGATGCGGCGCGGCTCGGGCTCGACATCGGCGGTATCGACGTGCTGCGCCGGTACGAGCGCTGGCGGCGCTACGACACCTGGCAGATGGGGGTCACGACGGACATCCTGAACCGCCTGTTCTCGAACGACATAATGCCCGTGCGGGCGTTCCGCGATTTCGGGCTCGGCCTGGTCGACCGCATGCCGCAGCTGAAGCGGATGTTCATCGGCGAGGCCGCCGGCCTCGGCGGCGACCTGCCGAAGCTCCTCGCCGGCCACGCGATCTAACGGCGGGAGGCGGGGCGCCTATTCTTCCAGGGGTCGCGCCTCCTCCTCGAGAAGGATCGGGATGCCGTCGCGGATCGGGTAGGCGAGCTTCGCCGCGCGGCTCACCAGCTCCTGCCTGGCGCGGTCGTATTCGAGCGTCGTCTTGGTGACCGGACAGACCAGGATCTCGAGCAGCTTCGGATCGACCTGCCGCGGCTGTGAACGCTCTTCCATGTCTGCTTCCTCCGAGCCGGCCTATTGCAGCGACGGCGATGCGCGGCCGCCGGCGAGCGCGATCTCGGTTATGGCGATCAGGGTCTGCGCGCGGCGCGCGTGGTCCGGCGCCTCGAGGAGCGCCTGCTTCTCGGACGGACCCCACGGGCTCATCATGGAGAGCGCGGTCACGAGGCTTGCATTCGATGCCTTGTTGACGCTCTCCCAATCGGCCTCGAGCCCGTGCGCGTCGAGATAGGCCCGGAACGTCTTCAGGAGCGCCTTGCGGTCCACCCCCGCCTCGCCCTGCCGCGGCTCGGCGATGTCGAAGAAGGAGGCCGTGCTCACGCGCGCCTGCCGGAACGGCGTCTCCACCTCGATCTCCTCGACGACCTTGAACCGCGTGATGCCGGCGAGCGTGACGAGGTACCGGCCGTCGCCGCTTTCGGAGAACTGGACGATCCGGCCGGCGCAGCCGATCTCGCAGAGGTCCGGGTCGCGCTCGTTGGCGATCTGGTCGAGCTGGGGCTGGATCATGCCGATGATGCGGTCGCGTCCGAGCACCCAGTCGATCATGGCGACGTAGCGCGGTTCGAAGATGTTGAGCGGAAGCTGGCCGTTCGGCAGGAGCAGAGCGCCGGCGAGCGGAAAGACGGGGATGACGTCCGGCAGATCGGACGGCTCGTCGTAGCGCTGATTGCCCGCTTGCACCGTCACGTCTCGCCTCGCGCCGCACCGCCTTTCAGAGAAGTTAGGCGAAAAGCAGGGACGACAAGCGCTGGCGGCCCCTGATCGTCGCCGGATCCTTCGGACCCCAGGCCTCGAAGAACTGCACGAGCTGCTTGCGCGCGCCGTCCTCGCTCCACTCGCGGTCGCGCCGGATGATCTCGAGGAGCTGTTCCACCGCGCCGAGGCGGTCGCCGCGGGAATTGAGCGCGAGCGCGAGATCGAAGCGGCTCTGGTGGTCGTGCGGGTGCCGCTCGATGCGGGCACGGAGCTCCGCCGGGCTGCCGAGCTCGGAGGCCTGCTCCGCCAGCTCCAGCGCCGCCCGTGCACCGGCGACGGCGGCATCCTTCGCCAGTTCCGGGGGAAGGCTGTCGAGGATCGCGCGGGCCTGCTCGACGCCCCCGAGCGCGATCTCGCAGCGTGCCAGGCCGGCGACCGCCTTGGCGTTCTCCGGCTCCTCCTGCAGCACCGCGCCGTAGAGGTTGGCGGCACCCGCATAATCCTTCTCGGCGAAGGCCGCCTCGGCCGCCTCGAGCGCCTGCTCGGCCGCGCTCGGTCCGATCGGCCCGGCGACGCGTTCGATGAAGGCGAGCACCTGGCTCTCCGGCAGCGCGCCCATGAAGCCGTCGAGCGGCTGGCCGTTCTTGAAGGCGATCACCGCCGGAATCGACTGGATGCCGAGCTGGCCCGCAATCTCCGGGTGCTCGTCGATGTTCATCTTGACGAGCCTCACCTTGCCGCCGGCCTGGCGGACGGCCTTCTCGATGACGGGACCGAGCTGGCGGCACGGGCCGCACCAGGGCGCCCAGAAGTCGACGAGAACGGGGACGGTTCGCGAGGGCTCCAGCACGTCCGCCCGGAAGGTGCGGGTCGTGGTGTCCTTGACGAGCTCGTCCTGGCTCGACGGCGCGCTCTGCCGGCCGCCGGTGATGAAGCTGTCGCTCATGATGTCGGTCCTTGTCAGGTTCGGCTCAAATGTGGCGTCGCGGCGGCCTTCAGGGAAGCCCCGCCGGCACCGTCTCCGACAGGGCGACGATCAGCGGCTCGTGCCCCGTCGCGCGGAGGAAGGCGATGAGATCCGCGCCGGCGATCGCGGTGGTGGCGGTGTTCTCGAGCGGATGGAAGTTGAGCGGATCGTGCGAGAGCAGGGCCTCGTCGAGCACCACCGTGACCCGGCGCTCGCTGTCGTTGAGCGCGCCGAACGGCGTCACCGAGCCGGGCGCGACGCCGAGCGTCTCGTAAAGCAGTTCCGGCCGCCCGAACGAGAGGCGGGCGCTGCCGATCCGGCCGTGGAGCGACTTCAGGTCGATCGCCGTGTCCTCCTCCGCGACGACGAGGAACAGCCGTTCCTTCTTGTCCTTGAGGAACAGGTTCTTGGTGTGGCCGCCGGGGATTGCGCCGCGCAGGCGCTGCGATTCCTCGACGGTGAAGAGCGGCGGGTGCTCGTGCGTGGTCGTGGCGATCCCGAGCCGGCCCAGGAAGTCCATAAGGTCGCGGCGGCTCATCGGCATGGCTCTGTTCCTGCAGGCGTGCGACGGCGCGGGTTAACGCATGCCGGCGCCCTCGACAACTCCCGCCCCCTGGCCCCGCGCTGCGCGGGATGGCGCCAAGGGGCGGGACATGCCGCGCCCGCCGAAGGGGCCCCGGACCGCAGTCACTCCGCTGTTGCATTCGCCGGGGCCTTGCGCCATATACGCGCCACTGGATGCGTATCGCGCGTCGACGCGGGTGTAGCTCAGGGGTAGAGCACAACCTTGCCAAGGTTGGGGTCGAGGGTTCGAATCCCTTCGCCCGCTCCAGTTTTCTTCAGCAACTTCAGAGACTTCGAAGCGGCCCTGCGGGGCCGTTTCTGCTTCCCTGGCGTCTCTACAAACTCCGGGGAAGCATGGGGGAAGCAGCCGTCAGGGAAAGTTTGCGCGCTCCGCACAGCCGTGGCGTAGAACGGACGCCCCTGATGTTCGCACAGGGAAGTGCTCCGCGGCGCAGAGCGCGCTGCTTCGCAGTGCTTCCCCAAACTTGCTTCGATCGCCATTCGGCTTCCCCGAACTGCTTCCCCGGCTGAATCGTGTCCTGACGGTATCACCGCGCCAGTAGCAAAATCGCTTGCCCTGCACGGCGATCCACCGTACAATCTATCGCAGATTGGAGGTGATATGGCAAGCTCATCCGAACGCAGACAGGCGCCCAAGGACCGGGAGTACAAGACCGAACGCCTGGAACTCCGGCTGGCGCCGTCGGCAAAGCAGCTCATCCAGCGAGCCATGTCGGTTACCGGCCTTAATGCCGGCGACCTAGCCTACGAAGGCGCGCGGCGCGTGCTCGATGAGCACGAGCGAATGGTTCTGACCGGCGCGGACCGTGAAGCTTTCCTGGAGGCGGTAAGAAATCCGCCTGAGCCAACAGACGCACTCGTCGAGGCCCTCCGGCGTCACCGCACCGTGGTCGGCTGACCGCCCCTTGCCCGTGACCATTGAGCCGCTCGGCCCGCATCATGAGCGGCGTGCCTTCACCTGCGGTCAACCTGCCCTTGACATCTGGTTCCGCGAACGCGCTGGCCAGGACGAGAAACGCAATCTTGCGCGCGTGTTCGTGGCGACCGACGACCAGGGCATTGCCGGATTCTACTCGCTCAGTACCTATACGCTGAGCCTCTCCGACCTGCCGACTGACCTCGCGCGCAAGCTGCCCCGCTATGAGGCCTTGCCCGCTGCCCTCGTGGGGCGCCTTGCGCGGGCCGAGCGCGTCCGCAGGCAGGGCGTGGGCGAGCTACTGATCGCCGACGCCCTGAGGCGCACGCTCTCTGCTGCGCAGAGCGTGGCTGTCTATGCCATTCTGGTTGACTCGAAGGACGAGCGCGGATCGGCATTCTACAAGAGGTTCGGATTTCAACCTTTTCCGTCAAGGCCAAGCCGCTTGTTCCTTCTGGCCGAAACCGCCGCAAAGGCACTTAGACGGCTCGGATGAAGTTGCGCCATCCAAGGCGAGACCCCCGTGGCTTTGCACTCCGAAGGCTGCCAACCTCTTGGATTTGGGTTTTTACATCAGCAGCTTAAAGCCTGTTTGGAGTCTCCCTCCAGAGCCTTGCAACCACATTGCAACCACCTGAGGCGCACTCTGATTCCGTTTAGGCGTCCTGGAACGTCTTCGGAACGGTCGGACCTAGCGCCGCTTTGAACCGCCTCGCTCGCCACTTCGCACAACGAGACGTGCGCTGTGCCGTTGCTCCTCCACCCTCGAAAGAAGCTTCGCTCGTGCGCACAGTCTCCGGATAGGTTGGCCCTAGTAGCTTGTCACCAGCCGGCCAGGCGCCGGGAACACGGAGGATGACAATGACCATCGACAGCCAGACCAGCGACCGCCTGCTAACCGAGATCGAGCGGCAGCAGAAGTACCTCGACAAGTTGCCCGAGGACTTCGAGTTTCCGCTTTTCAATGCGGCTCAGGCTCTCGAGTCGCAGCGCCGTAGCGGCTACCGCAACACCGCCGCCGCCGCGCGCGAGATCGTCGACAACGCCATGGAGGCCGGCGCGAGCCGCATCGACGTCTGCCTCGCGAAACCTAAGCAGCTAAAGCAATATCAGCGCTCGGAATCGATCAACGCGATCGCGTTCATCGACAACGGCTCGGGCATGCTGCCGAAGATGGCGCAGTATGCGCTCTCCTGGGGTTCGGGCACCCATTTCGACGACCCCTCCTTCATCGGTAAGTTCGGCTTCGGGCTGCCGAACGCCTCGATCAACCAGACGCGTCAGGTCGAGGTTTATACCCGCACCAAGGCCGATGAACCGATCACCATGGCCAAGCTCGATGTCCGTGAGGTGAAGCAGCACGGGCTCCAGACCATCGGTGACCCGGTCGAGGCTTCGTTGCCCGATTTCGTGCAAGCCTATCTCGACAAGCATGGGCTGCCCTTCGATCACGGGACCGTCGTGGTCTGGGTCGAGCCGGACCGGCTCACCTACCGCACGCTGTCGACCATGCGCGAGCACCTGCTCGATGACTTCGGGGTGACATATCGTTATCTCCTGGATCGCGCCAGCATCTACATTGATGGCAAGAAGGTCGAGCCGGTCGATCCGTTGTTCCTGACTCCAGGCGCCCGCTACTATTTGGACCCGGACAAGGGTGGAGCAGAGCAGAGCGCGGAATGGAACATTGCGGTCAAGTACGCGCTCGATCCCGAGACTGGTCAGATGGTGCTGTCGAGGGTCGCGGACGAGGCCGAACTCGACGCCGCAGATCCCAACGTCGTCGCCATGGGCGCGATCTATGTGCGGGTCAGCCGCTTTCCTTACGGCTTCGCCGAGCACAAGGATGGTAAGGCCGAGACTGACGCCCATCGCCGCTTCGAGATCCGTAAGAGCCGACGCGGCATGGCCTTCGTGCGGGCCAAGCGCGAGATCGAGACCGTGGACGTCTTTCCCAAGTCGCTGCGCGATCAGGCGAAGGGACTGGGCGACTGGCCACTCCTGCAGTCCTACGCCTATCACTGGGGCGTCGAGGTCCGCTTCGAGCCGGCGCTCGACGAGGTCTTCGGCATCACCAACGACAAGCAGACGGTCCGTCCGATCGAGGACCTGTGGCGACTGTTTGCCAGCAAGGAGATCGGCATCGACGCGCAACTCGGTCGCGAGCAGACCTTCCAGCGCAAGATGCGCAAGGCTGAGAGCGACAAGCGCAAGGCGGCCGAAGCTCGCCAAGCTGACGCTCCCACCTTGGGCGAGGCGGCTGCCGCGAAGGCCGACAGCGTGGCGGGCCAGCGTCCGCGCGTCGCCGATCACGGCAAGGCTGACGCGCGGGAAGCGTTCGAGGAGGAAGCGAAGCGCCGGTCGAAGGTCAATAAGGTCTCAATCGACGCTGCGCGGAAAGCGCTTGAGGATGAGGCCAAGAAGCGGCCCTATGTCATCGACTTCTACGACGAAGCGCGCGGGCCGTTCTACAAGCCGGAGTGGCGGCACGGCACGCAGGTGGCCGTTCTGATCAACCGCCAGCACGCTTTCTTCCAGACGCTCTATGGCCCACTTCTCAAGACGCCCGATGTCGGTCAGGCCAAGCACGCGCTCGATGTGCTGCTGATCGCCCTGGCTCGCGCCGAACTCACGGTCGACGACGAGCAGGCGTCGCTCTGGTACGAAGCGCAGCGCGAACGCCACTGGAGCAGCTTCCTCAACGACGCCTACCGTTCGCTCCAGCAGACGATGGCACCAGTGGACGAGGAGACCGCCGAGCACGAGACCGCTGGCAACCCACCCGGCGAGGACGGCGACTTGGAGAAGGCGGCGTAGCGCCAACAGACGTTACGTCGAAGGCCAGCTTGGCAGGTCGCACCGCGGCCTGCTAGGCTGGCCCTAGTAGGTGTACAGCTCGAGACCAGTGTAGGTACGGCCAAGTGCCGTCATGTCCCCGGACGCTGCATCGGCCTTCAAGCTGATCTGAAGGCCAACGCAGCGAAAGGAGGACTCCGTGAAGAACGGCGTCTCGACGATCACGTTTGCCGCCCTGATACAGGCGGCCCTCACTGGCACCCCCAAGTACAATAACCAGCGCTTCGGTCTCGCGGTGCTCGCCTATGCCCGCCGCATGTGCCGGGCCCGTGCGCCTGACCTCCCTGATCATTTGATTGAGGATGTGGCACAGGAAGCGATTGCCAATCTCTTTGCCTCCGGACCGAGCGCCCTCAGCATGACGCCGCCTATGAAACTGCTCCGGCACGCCATGCTCGCCGCCATCCGCAAGGTGCGGGCCGACCACGCCCCTCCCGGCCAGCGCACGCGTCGCTACCGCGAGGAGCCTCGCGACCGGGTCGCGGCCGAGGACGCCGCGCGCATCCCGAACACCGCCACGATCGAGGCCGCGACCGTCAGGCAGGGCGAGCACGCGGCCATCGACGTCAACGACTTTCCCTGTCCCGCGGCGGAACGCGCTATCATGGAGGCCGAGCAGCGGATCACGATCGACCGCGCGCTCGCCAAGTTGCCGCCGAACATCGCCCAGGCGCTTCGGCTCGTCCGTTTGGAGGAGCGGCCAATGTCGGAGGTGGCGGCCCTTGCCGGCATCAGCCGCTTCGTCCTGCATCGCCGCATTGAGCAGCACTGCGCCGTGTTCCGCATGGCGGCCTGAGCCGTGTCGGGCATCACTGGTTCGCTGCGGGGAGCGGGCTTCGCGCCCGCCCTCGCGGCCCAGCGCGCCTACCTCGAGCAGGGCGGCGCGCGATTGAGATTCGGCCTGATCGTGCCAGAGGCCTTCGTCCGCGGCATCCGTGACCTCGGCTACCGAAGCAACGGTGATGCGATATCCGAACTGATCGATAACGCCGTCCAGGCCTACGCCGACCGCGTCGACGTGCTATTCGGCTTCGAAGGCGGCACTTCGCTCAAGAAGCCGGCGCAGCTCGCCGTCGTGGATAATGGTCACGGGATGGAGCCCGACATGATTCGCATGGCGGTCATGTGGGGCGGCACCCACCGGGAGAACGATCGTGGCGGACTGGGCCGCTACGGCTACGGTCTGCCCTGCGCCTCGGTTAGCCTGGGCCGCCGGTTTACCGTTTATTCGGCGGTGGAAGGCGGTCGCCTCTTTGCCGTGACAGTCGACCTCGATCGCCTCGCCTCCGGCGACTATACCGATCCGACCGGTGAGATAGTTGTTCCAGTTGCGGAGCCTGCCACCCTACCGCCGTTCGTCGCGGATGCGATCGCTGCGGCCTATCCAGCGGGCTGGAGATCCGGCACGGTGATCCTCATTGAGAAGCTGGATCGGCTCGAGTGGACCACCGCACAGGGATTACGCGAGAACCTGTGTCGACAGTTCGGCGTCACCTACCACAAGCTGCGCGGCGACGCGGCAATCTACGTAGATGGGCAGTTCGTCGAGCCGATCGACCCCCTGTTCCTTACACCTGGTTTCAGGTTCTTCGACCTCGACGCTGATCGAGCTGTCCCGCTCGATCCGATTCGGCTCGAGGCCCGGAACCCCGAGGACCGCACGTACATGGGCGCGGTTACGCTGCGCTACGCTTGGCTGCCCCCGAGCTTCGGCTCCGTCGACAAGGCCCGCGACGCCGTAGGCGTCAACGCTAATGATCGCTTCGCGGTCATGAAGGACTACCACGGGCTCATCTTCAGCCGGAATGGCCGGCTGATCGACGTGCAGACACGGACTCCCTGGACCAGCTTCATCAACAATGACCGCTACATCAAGGTGGAGGTCGAGTTCTCGGCCACGCTCGACGAGGCGTTCGGCGTAACGACCTCGAAGCAGCAGGTGACTGTGTCCCCGTTCGCCTGGGACTTGCTCCTTCAGGCCGGCCTGCCCAAGGCGATCGAGCAACTCAGGATGAAGGTCAAGGAAGCCAAACTCGAGCGTCGCGCGCGAGCTCTGTCGCCGTCGCCGGGCGAACGTCGCCTGTCGGAGCGCGCCATGAGCGCACCGACTGGCCTCGCGTCGGGCCAAGGGCAACTCGACCTGCGACCGCCGCGCTACCGCACCGTGCTAGAGCATGTGCCCGACGAGCCCTTCTTCAAGGTCGATCGCAGCGGTGACCTTCGCACCCTGCGCCTCAACACGGCCCACCGGTTCTTCAGCGACATCTACGATGCGCCGGCGGCCACGCCCGAGTTGCGCGCCGCGCTTGAGGTTATGTTGTTCGCATTCGGCGATGCCGTTCTATGCGACGAGCCCCGAAGCGCGCACGGCACCGAGGGAGGCCTCGCGCCATGGTCGCAACGCCTTAACCAAGCTTTGGAAATGCTTGCTGCGCATCTACTTTCCGGTGAAGAAGAGGACGTTGGAGCGGGTGCTTGGGACAATGCCCGCTAGCGGCTCCCCGCAGGATCGGCCATAGAATAGGAGGGTCGTGATCGGCCCAGAGGCGATTCTGGAGGCGGGGTGACGGCAGATAAGGACTTGTACGGGCCGGGGCGTCAGCGGCTCTTCTCCCCGTATCTCGCGCCGGGTGAGCGCGACCGCCTTCATGACGTTCTGGATTTTGGACGCGCCGTGCCACCCAGCTTCGCGAACGAGCTTCGCTCGCTCGCGCGGCGCTTTGTTGACGATGGCGACAGTCTCAAGCTGCGGGCGATCTGCCTGCTCATAGCGGATCTCCACGAACAAGGTTGGCAGATCGACTTCGCCAAGGGTAGGATCACCTTTGCGCCGCCCGGCATCGGGCGCGAAAACCAGCAGAGCATCGAAGATATCAAAGAGCGCGTCCGCACCTCCTTGCAGGCGGCTCGCCAGCGGCAACTTGCCGAGCCATCCGTACGGCAGTTTCTCACACGCATGGAACGGCGCACGGCCCGGCCAGCCGGCCGGTTCTCCGTACTCGACTTGGTGGACAGCGGCGCCGACCTCGCTCGCGAAATTCGGGCGCTCTCACGCTTCGGCGATCTCGACCGTGAGGCTGCGCTCGCCCGCCTCATCGACCCGGTGATCGAGGTCTGTGAGGCCGGCGCCAAGTGCCCCGACACCGGCCTCGCTCTGACCGACATCTGGCGTTACTTCCGGCACACCTGGGCGCACGAGTATCGGGCCATTCCGGGGCGCCAGATGCTGGTGCTCGTCCGTAATGCCGCCAGGCCGCGCAGGCCGATTATCGGCATTGCCATGCTGGCGAGCCCGGTCATGCGTCTCGCCTGCCGCGATAATTGGATCGGCTGGCTGCGAGAAGCTGCGCGGGATCGGGTTGAAACGGGCCTGTGGGATGCTCCGGCGCTCGGCGGCGCTCTTCTCGACCGTCTCACCGAGTCCATCGCCAACATCCGCTCAGACGACTTGGTGACGGCAAAGGAGCTCAGGTCACCGTCTGAGGCCGTATGCCTGCGCTTGGAGCAACGCGCGGCCGGAGCAGCGGCTGCACGCGACGTCCAACTCCGAAGGCACTACGAGCAGCACCGGGACGAGGACGGCCGGGTGAAACCCCACCGTGGTGAGGTGAAAAGCGCCGGCCATGACGTTGATTGGCGGCGCGCGTCGGAGGACCTCCTATTCGTCCGCAAGCGCGCCGAGAGCTTGGCACAGCTTCTTTTCGCCAAACGCACCTTCAACACGGCGCGCGTGGCGCGCGATCCGGTCGCTGGGCTGGAGAACCTATTCGCCTCCACTACGGGTCAGCGCGCGCTCGACATAGCCTTTGCCGAATTCCGCAAATCCGGCTTATCGAGCCAAGTCGCTGACGTAAGCATCTGCGGGGCGGTTCACCCCTACAATCAGTTGCTCGGCGGAAAGCTGGTTGCCTTGCTCCTCGCGTCTCGGGAGGTCAGCGACGCTTACGCCCGGCGCTACGGCGGGCAGGTCAGCGTAATAGCGTCGCAAATGGCGGGACGCCCGATCAGCAAACCCGCCGACCTGCAGATCCTGACCACGACCTCGCTCTATGGCGTCGGCTCCAGCCAGTACAATCGCCTCGCGCTAGCGAGTGCCGATCATCCTGAACTCGAATACGATTTGCGCTGGGGCGCAATTGGTAAAAGCTTGACTGGCGGCTTTGGAACACTGCACCTCGGGACAGAAACCGCCCACGCGTTACGTAGCATGGCTATGTTCCGGCACGACGCCCGGCGCGTTAATAATCGCTTCGGTGAAGGTACTAGCCCAAGACTTCGCCAGATTCGCGAGGGTTTGGACGCGCTCGGCCTTAAAAGCGATTCCATCCTTCACCACGCGACTCCCCGCCTGTTCTACGGCTGCGAACTCAACCCGCAGGCGCGCGAGGCGCTCGTGGGGCTGACGAGCGTCGAAGTACAGGGTCCCGACGTACGCAGCGTTGCCGCCGCATGGCGCCGGCGCTGGCTCAGCAAGCGCGTTCTGCGAGAGGAGACGCTGGTAAGGCTCTCCTCGCTCGGCCCCACCAGCGTCCTCGCCGCGCTCCACACCGATGCGAACGGCCAGTTCTCGCTGGCGCTCAACGATGGCTGAGCCGGACGTCATTTTCGGGTTGGCACCGCGAATAAGGACGGTGGCCAGCGCAATGATCCTTCGGCCCCGGCTGTGTGGTCGAGTGCTCTAGATTTAGGAGCCACTTCAACTCTATCGTGCATCGCGGGAAGGCTATGAAGTGGTCGCCACAGGAGGCAGAGGGGATATCGTGAAATGCACCGAGGACATATGTCCTCTCAAGGCGAGCCGACGGAACCAGACCTCGGGGTGATAACGTCGCCCCCCGGCGTCCCTACTCTTAATGACTGGCAGAGGCGGCTCGAAGAGCATTTCGCCTCCCTGTCGGCCGTGCGGCGCGTGCGTAACCTCCCGCTTTTCGCGCTCGAGCATGGGCTAGATCGCCAAGAGCGCGCCAGCATCGCGACGGCTCTTCACGAAAGCCTGCGATCCGGCGAGCGGCTCGGTAAGCACTGGCTCGTCTGGGTGGTCTACGCGGCCGAGCAGGGCTACGACTACGACGGCGAGGAGTTCTGGTCGACCTTCGAGGCCAGAACACCTTTGTGGACCCAGCGCGCCGACCGCACCTCGCTGCGCAACTGGTTTCGCAAGTTCCACACCGCCTACGGCGGGTTCAAGCCCACCGGCCCCTGGGCGAACTGGTTCTCGATCATCGCCTGGCCGATCACACACGCGCTGCTGCCCAAGGATCTCCAGCAGCAGCTGGCCCGCGCCCTCTACCAGCTTCGCTTTCAGGTCGCCGCCCGCATCGAGAGCCCCCCAGCCGACCTCGGCCGCTATATCGCGCGCTTCTCCCAAGATGCCAGTTCGCGGTTTCGCAACTTCCTCGAACAAGAGGAGATCGTCGGCCGCATCGTCCTAGCGCTATTGGGCGGACGCGCCGCCGAAGCGCAGCACTTCATCCACCCCCCGACGCTGGCGCGGGTCGTCGAGGACTTGGAGCGGGCTCGAAGCGCCCGGGCCTGGCTACGCGACGCTCGTCAGGCGGTTGAGCGCGCCCAGATGAAGGGAGCGTCCCGAGGACTGGTGGTCACGCGCGGCCAGGCCGCCAACGAGCAGTCCGAGCCACAGAAGTCCGCCGCACCCTACATTCGTCCGCGCCTAACGCTGCGTCGCACGGGAACGTCCGAATGGACGCCAGTCGTCGAACTGCCGAGCTTGAGGCCGATTGCCGACCTCCATCCCGATGTCGGTCATTTCCTTCGGCGAACGCGATGCACGGTGGCCGGCTCGGCCGGCGCGCTCCCAGCCGGATGGCTCGCCTCAGGCGATCAGCGGCGCGTCCTCGCCGAATGGCCCGCGACCGGCCAACCGATGGTCCGATTCGAGAGCCAGAATGCCGTCGTCGAGAATCTTCTGCAAAGCGATGGCTGCATCAGCTCAGGCCCGCTCTGGGTCTTCCGCGTCGGTCCTGACGGCCTCGCGCATGAGATCATCGGCCGCTTGGTGCGACCAGGCCGAACCTACGTGCTGGTCTCAAGAGAGACGCTCCCTATACCTGCCCTCGCCGAGGCGGCGGTTCTCCGCTGCGCGGGCGTGCAGGCGTGGGTGCTCCGGGTGCCGGATCAACTCTCGGCCGCTGACATCGTCGCCTTCAAGGCCCTTGGTCTCTCCGTCGCCCAGACGGTCCGGATTCGGCCCGCTGGCCTCGATGCCCGCCGCTGGGATGGCGAGGGATTTAGCGAATGGGTTGAAGGTGAAACACCCTGCTTTGCCCTAGAGAGCGACTTCCCTCTCGCCGCGTACGACCTTCGCCTGAACGGAGAACAGTCCGTCCGTGTGTCGGCCGCCGGCGGACAGTTGCCACTGTTCATCAAGCTGCCGGCGCTCTCGACCGGGCAGCATCAGCTTATGGTCCGCGCCATCAGAGCCGACGGTGGTGGCGACGCCGCGTTGGCGCCGGTCGAAGGTTTCGTGTCGCTCGTCGTGCGTCCACCGCAGCCGTGGAGCACCGGGAGCGCGGGTCACAACGGCCTCGTCGTAACAGCGGAGCCGGCCGAGCCCAGCCTGGATCGCCTCTGGGAAGGCGAAGTGGCACTCCAAATCTTCGGGCCTTCTGGGCGCCGCGTCAGCGCGTGGGTCGAACTGCTCGACGGCGGAGGCGATCAGTTGTCCAGCGAGAAGGTCGCCGAACTCACGCTACCAACGACGCCAAGCGCATGGGAGCGCGCGTTAGCATCGTTCCTGCAGAGAGACCGTGATCCCTGGGCGTATCTGAGCGCGAGCGCCGGCACTCTCATCGTCGATGGCGAGGCGCTCGGCAGCCACCGCGTCCCGCTGACCCGCGACGTTAGCCCCGTCCGCTGGGTGTGGCACAAGACGCAGCGCTCGACGGCGCTTCGCCTTGTCGATGACCACGAGGGTGACGATCCCCTCCATGTAATGTTCTATCCCTTCGCCGCGCCCGCCGAGGGGGTGCCGATCAGTCGCGACGTCCTCGCGACCGCGTGGGTTCCCGACGGGATTGGCGGCCTTTGCGTCGCCAGTTACGGCGCTCAGCGTCAAGCCCTCGTCGCGAGCATGCCGCAAGTAGTGGGCGGGTTCGCCGGACTGCTCGTCCAGCCGGTCATAAGGTCGCTACCGACCGGCGACGAGGCTGTGCTATTGCTCCACGACCTCATTCAACTCTGGTCTGGCGCGCGCCTCACCGGCCCCCTGGCTGGCCAGCGCCGTGACCGAGCCGTAGAGGGTCTCGCGGAACAGCTTATCCGATTGCTGTGCGGCGCCGACTGGGCGGCGGCCGAGGCTGCCTACAAGCGGTCATCGCGCGGCGAGCACGATCTGCGGCGCTTGGCAGACCGGGTCGGCGGGCCGCCGGCTTTTGCCTTCGTTCTCGCGCGCGATGCCATTCTCTACCGATCAATGGGCCGGGACGAACGGCTCAATCACTTTGCTGGCCTAGCCGATCGGTACGGCGTTGCCCGGCGGGAGGCCTGCTCGGCGGCGCTCGACCTGTGTGACACCATGGGTCGCTACGCACCGCTGGATCGGCCGGCGGTCAGCCGTCTCGTCGCCGCCTCGCGGCCTTGGCCTGCCGTCATCCGGGGTGCGCGGCTGATCCACATCGCGACCCCGGTGCGCAGCGCCGCGCCTCTTGCGACGTCCGCGCCGAGGCGCGGATGATCGAACTCGCGAAAGCTGAGGACGTCGTCCGCGCGGCGCGGACGAACCTCGGCCTTGAAGCGTCGGCAACAATCGACGGCGAGTACATCGCTGCAGGACTGCGACGCCTGGCCGGCTTCCTATGCCCTTGCTCGCCGAAAACACTGCTTGGATCCATGGTGGAGAGCCACCGCGGGCTGGCCGGCGATGATTTCGCCGACCGCGTCGAGGAGGCTATCGATGCCTTGGTCGCTATCGGCGACCTGCTGGAGTTGAGCGACGTCACGACGCTTGATGAAACGGTCAAGTCGACTTGGCTGTTCGCCGCCCCGCCGTCGTTCGTTCTGCGGGCCTCGGGAACCGCCTTTCTGCTGGGCTTGGCACCTGACGAGGCGACGCCGGTGCCCGTTGACCTTCAGCGTCGGCTGCGCACCCGCGGCACCACGCGCACGATCGATCCCTCGCCCGGCGAGGATCTCGAGACCCTGCTCACAGGGCTCGGGCTTCGACACCTCTCCATGGAGAATTGGCTCCGACATCCCAAACAGGAGGCCGCACGAGCGCTCGTCGCGTCGCTGGACTCCCTGCTGGACCGTCAAACCCGTTCCGGCGAAGTGGCCGACCTTCGCGTTCTCGACGGGAGGCGGCCCTCGCGACGGTACCGGGCGCGTTGGTGCGAGCCCGGCACGCTGAACGGCCGGTATATCGTCCGCCGTCCGCAAGCCTACGGGGCCGATCTCTGGGGCTACGCCGAACTGGCCAACGGAGCGGCGGTTAGGCTGATCGACTTTCCTCCCGCGGGCAGTCGTTGGCGCGGCTGCGACATCGCTTGGCGCGCCCAAATGGCCGTCGACGCGCTCTCGGGTGACTGTCAGCTCTATCGCCGGCAGGCCTCGGGTGACGCGGTGACCATTGACCTCTTCTCGCCGATTCCCGACTGGGCGCGACGCCGCCTAGCGTTCGTCGGAGAGGAGTTGGAGCCCGAATCCAGCCTGCTGTCCTACCGCTTTTCTCCGGCAGAAGCGGCAACGGAAGAGCAGTTCCTGCGCGACTTCCTCTTCCTGCAGTCAGATCCAGCGTGGAAATGAAAAGACACATGGCCCGAACAATCCAAGACACGATCGATCATCTTCACGCTTCGCTGAAGGACTACATCGAAGCAACCTATCATATCGGGAACCCGGCTCTGATCTGGCAACGGCGTAAACTCCTCGAGCGTGCGGGCGTTACTCACCAAATACCCTATCTCGAGTCGACCCCTAAGTATCAGGCCGGGAAACGGTTTGCCGAAATGAGCGGGCTACCGCCCGCAGCGCTCGCGATTTACACCACGCTGGCCAAGCCCGGAGACGAAGGTCCGAGGCTCCTGTTCGATCCGCCCTACCGGCACCAGGGCGACGCGATTACGCACGCGCTGATCGAGTCCAAGAACCTCGTCATCATGACTGGTACCGGCTCGGGCAAGACCGAGTCCTTCCTCATGCCGATCCTGGGCAAGTTCGCGCGCGAAGCCGCGGAGCGACCCGGCGGCTTCAAGCACAATGCCGTGCGCGCGCTCCTGCTCTATCCTATGAACGCGCTGGTCAATGACCAATTGGGGCGCCTCCGCGCGATCTTCGGGGACCCGCGACTGGTCGAGATGTTTCGCGGTTGGGCCCAGCGACCGCCGACTTTCGCCCGATATACGAGTCGTACGCCCTACGCCGGCGTGCGGTCCGGAAAGCGGGACGGCAAGAAGCTGGCCTCGTTCGAGGAGTTCTTCGTCGAGATCGAGCGGCAGGCGTCCGGGCCGTCGTCCGAGGAGCAGGCCCGCGCGGTGGAACTCCGCGCGCAGTTGAAGGCTCGTGGGAAATGGCCCGCCAAGCCCGATCTCAAACGTTGGTTCGGCGACAAGGGCGCGCGTTGGGTGAACCCGAAGACCGGCGAGTTCCTGCGCGCGGTCACGCTCGAAAACGATTCGGAGTTGATCACCCGACACGAGACTCAGGTTGCGGCCCCCGACCTCCTAGTCACCAACTACTCGATGCTCGAGTACATGATGATGCGCCCGATCGAGCGGCCGATCTTCGACCAGACTCGCGCGTGGCTGGCGAGCAATCCGGGCGAGAAGTTCACCGTCGTGCTCGACGAAGCGCACCTTTACCGCGGCGCCGCGGGAGCCGAGGTCGGATTGCTGTTGCGTCGCTTGCGTGATCGGCTGGACATTCCGGTCGAGCGCTTCCAGGTCATTTGCGCGACCGCCAGCTTCAGCAGCCGAGACTACGCCAGCGACTTCGGCGCTCAGTTGTCGGGTGTGCCCGCGGAGAGCTTTGTTCCCGTCACCGGCAAACTCGATCTGCGCTCGCACGCCGCTTCCGGGTCGGTGCACGAGGCCGAACTGCTCGCATCGCTCGATCTTGTGCGCTTCTACGCAGCCGATCCCGCTGATCGCGCGGCCGCCGTCGCACCCCTCCTCGCGCATCGATCCGTCGAGCCCACCGGCGATGTTGAGAAGGACCTCCACGCTGCGCTCGTCGACTTCCCACCGCTCGGCCTGCTCGTGAACATGACCATGAAACAAGCGCGGCCCGTCGCGAGCCTCGGCGGCGCGCTCTTTCCTGACAGCCCGGCGCTCGCCGATCAGGCGGTGACAGCCCTGCTGGCGCTCGGCAGCGTCGCCCGCGAGTCGCCCGAGGCGGCCGGCCTGCTTCCGTGCCGGATCCACAATTTCTACCGCGGCCTGCCGGGACTGTGGGTGTGCATGGACGCCGATTGCACCGAACTGACGGACGAGGAGCGGTCGGGGATCTGCGGCCGCATGTACAGCCAGCCGCGGGAGACGTGCGGGTGCGGTGCGCGCGTCCTGCAGTTTTACACCTGCCGCAACTGCGGTGCCGCGCATGCACGGGCGCATTCCGATGACGTCGACACGCCGAACGCGCTCTGGTCGGAGCCCGGCCGCCGGCTCAGGATGCAGGGTGGCGAAACAGCGCCGTTGCTTGACCTCGACCTGCTCCTCGAAGCGCCGCGCCTAACCGACCTAGCCGAACTCGCCGACTACGACCTCGAGACAGGCCGCCTAAATCCGCCTAAGCTGGGTGCTCGCGCGCGGTCGGTCTACATCCGCAAGGACCGCATCACGCCGGCCGCCGACGATGACGGCGAGGTCGACACCCGGGCGGAGGTTCGCGGCCAGTTCACCCCATGTGCGGTCTGCGGCGAGAGCGCCGCCTACGGCCGCACCTCGATCCAGGATCACCAGACCAAGGGTGACCAGCCGTTCCAGGCGCTCGTAGCGCGGCAGATACAGGTCCAACCGCCCGCCCCGCAACCGGCAACCGGTTTCGCGCCACTTCGCGGTCGCAAGGTCCTGGTGTTTTCCGATTCCCGGCAGGTCGCCGCGCGGCTGGCGCCCAATTTGCAGATGTACTCCGTGCGAGACGCGCTGCGCTCGCTTATCGTCTGGGGCTTCGACCGGCTGCGGCAGCATCCGATGATCCCGGCGATGCTGAGCCTCGACGACCTCTACCTCTCGGTCCTGCTCGGCTCCAAGGGGCTCGGCGTCCGCCTTCGGCCCGAACTCAAGCCGGGAGAGAGCTTCGCTGCCGAGGCGAGCGTCGACACGGCGGTCAGGGACGGCGCGCTCGACGACCCCATGAAGCTCCAGATGCTCTGGATGGAGGTGCGCAACGAGACCCCGCCGGAGGCGCTGCTCGACGACATCGTCAAGACCGTGCGCGACCGCCATCTCGGCTTAGAGGCGCTCGCGCTCGCCTCGCTGCGAGAGGCAGCGAACAAGGCCAAGGACGTGCACGCGTTGCCCGCGATCGCGGGCGTTGCTGAGACCAATGAGGACAAGATCGCGCTCGCGCGCGCATGGCTGCGCTGCTGGCGTTCCGAAGGATTCTGGCTGAACGCCATGCCGAGCACCTGGTACAAGCGGCCAAAGGGCCGGGGGACCAGCGTCAAAGCGCGCAAGGGCTCTTTCCAGGCGATGCGAACGGTGCTCCCCGACAAGGCCGCTTACAAGATCTTCGACAAGAGCTGGCACCCGACGCTGATGACCATATTCGCCGCCGATATGGAAAGCGGGTACAAGCGGCTCGCCGGGAAGAATCTCTCGCTTGAGCTGGACGGAGATTGGGTGCGCTGCTCCGCCTGCCGCTCGGTGCACCGGCCAGTTCCCAAGCTCCCGCATTGCCTGGATTGCGGAAGCGCGGACGTGGCCGCGCTCGACCCCGAAAACGATCCCGTCTTTGCCGCCCGCAAGGGCTACTACCGGTCTCCGGTCGTCGCCGCGCTGACCGATCCCAGCGGCAAGCCGATGGCACTCATCGCGGCCGAACACACGGCGCAACTGAACGCCCCGCAAAGCGAGGACGTGTTCTCCAAGGCGGAAGAGAACGAGTTGCTGTTCCAGGACGTGGAGATGAACTGGGGCGCGGCAGCGAAGCGTGCAACCGCCATCGACGTGCTGTCGAGCACGACGACGATGGAGGTCGGCATCGACATCGGGGCGCTCTCTGGCGTGGCCCTTCGCAACATGCCCCCTGGGCGCGCCAACTACCAGCAGCGCGCCGGCCGCGCCGGCCGCCGCGGCAACGCCGTCGCGACGGTCGTGGCCTTCGGGAGCGCCGATAGTCACGACGAGCATTACTTCAGCGAACCAGACGCGATGATTGCGGGGCCGGTCGTCGACCCCAAGCTCACGCTCGACAACCCCGACATCGTCCAGCGGCACATCCGGGCCTTCCTGCTCCAGAGCTACCACCAGGATCGGATTCCCGCGTTCGATCCGACGGCGGATCCTAACCTGTTCTCGGTTCTCGGCACGATCGAGGACTTTCGGACCACGACCGCCCGACTCAACCGAAGTGACTTCGCCGATTGGCTGGCTTCGAATGCTCCGGCGCTTCGGGCGCGCGTGGCGAGTTGGATCCCGCACCAATTGACTCAGGGGGATCGCGCCAAACTGCTCGACGAGATGGCGTCCGACTGCTTGGCGGCGATCGATGAGGCGATGCGATCGCAGGCGCTGGGCGGAGACAAGTTCACCGAAGAGACGGAGGACACCAACGACAACTCCGTCGAGGAGAGCGCTGAGGCACCTCCCGAAGCGGGCGAGGAAGCGCCGCCTCAGAAGGCGCTCACCGGGAAGCTCTTGGACCGGCTGCTCTATAAGGGAGTGCTCCCGCGCTACGCGTTCCCAACCGATGTGGCGCCCTTTAACGTGTTCGATGTCGACCGTTCGACCCCCCACCGCCCGATCATGAAGTTCGCCCCGTCGCAGTCGCTACCCGTTGCGCTTTCGCAGTACGCGCCCGGCAAGACGGTCTGGATCTCGGGCAAGTGCTACACGTCGGGGGCGATCTATTCGCCGATGGCGGAGGATCGCTACGATGCCTGGCAGAGTCGTCGCCTCTATCGCGAGTGCTCGGAATGTAGCTTCGCCGAGACGGTACCGCTCGACGCCGGGCTTGAGCCTGGGGTTGCCAAGGACTGCTACGCGTGCGGCGCGGAAGGGACGTTCGGGCCGACCCGCTACTGGCTGCGCCCGCCGGGGTTCGCGCATCCCGTCTACGAAGAGGAATTAACCTCTCCCGACGACATGCCGGAGACGGCGTACGCGACGCGCGCCAAGCTGACGATGCCGACGCCCGCCGACGACGCGAAGTGGATCGCGGTCAACGAGCGCATCCGCGCCATGCCCGACCGCAAGCATCTGCTCGTCTCGAACACGGGGCCCAAGCACGACGGCTACAACTACTGCACCAAATGTGGGCGGATCGAAGCGACGGCCGAAAGTTCCGCGGCGATGAGCGGCCCCCACCGTAAGCCCTATCCCAACGACAAGGAGCCGGACTGCCCAGGGTCCGGCACCACGCGCCACCTGGTTCTCGGCACGGACTTCATCACTGACATTGCGCTCTTCTCGCTGCGGGTGGCGGCCCCGCTCAAGCTGAAGCCAGGCTTTTACCCGACCGATGTGGCGCTTCGTACCGTCAGCGAAGCGCTCGCGAAAGCGGCCTGCGAAATGTTAGAAATCGAAGCCGGCGAGCTAATGGCGGAGTACCGACCGGCACTCACGCCGGGTGGTCGCAACGGCCTCGAGGCGGAGATTTTCCTCTACGATACGCTCCCGGGGGGCGCCGGCTTCGCGGGCCAACTGGCGGGGCAAGGCGAGGAGTTGTTCCAACGAGCTCTAGCGCTCATGAAGACCTGCCCGGAGAGTTGCGATGCATCCTGCTATCGCTGTCTGCGCAGCTTCAAGAACAAGTTCGAGCACGGCTTCCTCGACCGCCATGTCGGTGCTGAACTGCTCGACTACCTGCTTCACGGTGAAATACAGCCGTTCGACCCGGGACGCATCAAGGCGTCGACGGAGCTACTGAAACAGGATTTGGAGCGTCAAGCAGACAGCACGAAGTTCACGCTGGAAGAGGAGATCAGCGTACCAGGTGTAGGCCAAGTGATCGTTCCCATCCTAGCCACCCGACCAGACGGTCGCCGCTACGCCATTGCATTGTCGGGCGCGCTCACCACCGATCATCCCGCTGACCCCCTGATCGCGCAGATGCGCGAGGAATGGGATGGAGTCACTGTGATCTCAGTCAATGAATTGCTGGTGCGCGGTAACCTGCCTGCCGCCACTCGCGCGGTGCAGAGCCAGATCGCGAACTAATACCCCGCTGCGGCTGCGTGAGTGAGATACGCGTGATCCAGATCCTAGGTGTTCAGGAAGGCCAGGAACATGAGGCGGCGATCCATCTTCGTCGCCTCATGCTCAATCGGTGGCCGGACCTCGCCCAGAGCAAGGTAGACATTGTAAAGATATTCGTCGGGCTGAAATTGTATGGCTACAGGGTCGAGGATCTCGACCTCGTCGTCATTGGCAACTTCGCCAGTCCACGTCCGTTTGATGTTGAGTTCCAATTCCACCCCCGAGACGGAGAGCCGTTCGTTCCGAAGAGCGCCAGCGTGAAGAACTTCGCTCTGGTGGTCGAGGTTAAATCCCATGACGCCACCGGTGTCCGATTCGAAAACCGGGTCGCGTCGGTCCGGTACGTTCGGAACGGTCGTTCGACATGGGAATGCGTGACGGAAAAGAACCGAACGCAGATGTTCGAGTTCAAGAAGTATCTGTCCCGCCAGGGCGTCGAGCGGGTTCACGTCCAGGACCTCGTTCTCTTCACGGGCCTTCGGGAGAGCGATTTACCCAAGCGGCCCCACAACTGCGTCGCCGGTGACGCAAGCTTCGAACGTGTCCTGAACGTCCTCGGGCAAATCTCGCGACCCGTGCGCAAAGGAAGCGCGGTCGACCTGATTTTTGGTTCTGATGATGTCTTCCGGGAGCTTTTGTCGCCGAACTTCCCGTTGTTCGAGGAGTTGGAGCCAACGCCGCTCGATCGTCGACGCATGGACATGATCGCCAAGCGCTCGCTCCCAGACGCTTGGCTGGACGATCTTGGTGAACGCCAAGTCATCCTCAAAGGCCGCGGCGGGGTCGGAAAGACCGTTATCATCCTTCAGATGGCCTATCGCGCATACGAGTTGCGCCAATTGCGGTCGCTCGTCTTAACCTTCAACAAGGCCCTTGTCGCTGATCTGCGTCGAACCATGGCGCTTCTCGGCGTACCGCGCGGCGTCGGGGGTGGCGGCATCGGTGTTGAAACGGTTCACAGCTTCTTCGGCCGGCTGATGCTGGGGCTTGGCGTCATCAACTCGTATGATGGCTTTCTAGAAGGCTACGACGGCCATAAGGCGACGTTACTGAACTATCTCGAGAGTGGTGCCATCAGCCCTGGCGACCTTGACGCCCTTCGCCAACGGCAACCGTCCGACTTCGACTGGGATCTGGTTCTTGTCGACGAAGGGCAGGATTGGCCACGGGATGAAGTTGCGATCCTGCGCGCGGTTTTTGGTCCCGATCGGCTGACCGTCTCCGACGGTGTCGACCAGTTCGTGCGCGAGTCGGTTGCCGACTGGTCGACCGGAGTCGGTAAGTCCTCGCTCAGGGCGCGTCGCCTTACCCGGTGCATGCGAATGAAAGCCAATCTCGCGGCTTTCGTCGGCGACATGGCGGTTCATCTCGGCCTTGAGGGCTGGGACCTTGAGCCCAATTCTGAGGCGTCGGGCGGCCGGGTGATCATCGTCGAGGGCGACCTGGCATCCGACCCGGCGATGATCAAGCGACTTTGCGCCGAAGCGCGTGATCTCGGTAACTATCCCGTCGACATGCTCGCGTGCGTGCCGCCTTCGATGGTCGATCCCTCAGGGCCTGATCAGCTATGCCGGCCTGCATCGCAGTTCGTCAAAGCGGGTGGTGAGGTCTGGGACGGCACCTCGCGAGACATTCGCGAGCATTTTCCCACGCACCGCGATCAACTGCGGTTCGTCCAATACGACTCCTGCCGCGGTTTGGAGGGATGGACCACGATCAACTACGAACTTGACGGCCTGTGGGAGTACAAGCGGCGCCAGTGGCTGGTAGAGCGTCACACAGTCGATGACCTATACCAAACGGCTGACGAAATGGCGCGAGCCCATGCATCTCGCTGGGTGATGATTCCGCTCACGCGATCAATCGATACTCTGGTGATAAACGTGGGACTACAGCAGAGCTCCTTTAAGGAGGCGCTGCTTAAGACGTCGGCTATGCGCGGTGACTTCGTCCAATGGCTCAGGGTTCCCGCTCAGGCGGAACCGGCCCCGCAAACGTTCGGGAGCCCGCCCTGAGCGAGAGGCGCAGCGGGTGCGGACGTCGCTGAAGTTGTCCAACCTGCCCGTCGGGCAGACCCTGGAGAACTTCGACTTCGCCTTCCAGCCGGCCATCGGGCGCTCGCGCATCGACACGCTGGCCACCTGCGCCTGGGCCGGGCGGCGGAGACGGTCCTGATGCAGGGGCCGCCCGGCGTGGGCAAGACACACCTTTGCGTTGTGCTCGGGATCCGGGCGGTGGAGCAGGGCTTCTCGGTGCAGTACTTCCGCTTCGACGAGCTGATGGTGGCGCTTAAGGCCGACGCCGGGCAGGCGCCGACCCGGCTCAAGCGGCGCAAGTACATGTCGACGGCGCTGCTGCTGGTGGACGAGTTGGGCTTCGAGCCGATGACGCGGCAGGAGGTCAGCCTGTTCTTCCGGCTGGTGGCATACCGGTACGGCCGCGGCGCGATCCTGATCACCACCAACAAGGGGATCCGGAACTGGACCGAGCTCCTGGCGGGCGACGAGGCGCTGGCGACCGCCATCCTGGACCGGCTGCTCCATCGGGCCGACGTCCTGAACATCAAGGGCCGCAGCTACCGGCTTCGAGACCTCGAGGAGGCCATGAAGCACGCCTGAGGAAGCCGCCCGAGCAGGACGGTTCGTAGACCTGGGTGTCGCCTTAGTTCGCAAAGCTGGGTGTCGCTTGACAGCTGGACCTATTGCGGTGCCGCGGCGCCGAACCTGCCACCTGGATCGTGGAGTTGTCCGGGAAGGAGCGAAGCGCGTGGTGGCTGCCGCGGACGCCGCAGTGCAAGCCCCCGCGGCGTCCGCGGCTGTATGACCGTGGGACCTTACCGAGAGAGAGACCATTCAATGCGATACAGCCGACGGGGACACGCCTCAGGCGAAATGGAGGTGTCGGCCGGGATGCGACAGGCGCGTTGATTCTGTTATCATACTCCGATGAAGAAACGATCCCCGAATCGCGCAATGCAGGACGCGCCAAGCCCAACGCCTGCTGCCAAAAGCCGGCCAACCGACGACTTCCGCAACCTAGTTAGGGAGCAGCCCGCTGGGCTTGATGAGCTACCTTCCGTGCATGTCACCGATGGACTTGGGTTCCGCTCGATTATGCAGGAGAGTGCTCTCTCAGCAGAACCCTGTTCGGTGTTCAACGATGAGCCACTCCTTTATCTGTTTTACGGGCGGCCATCGTATCGCGTGAACAGCCAGATACTCGCCTCAGCGATCCGCGCCTATGCACCAGTGTGCTTCGTGCTCAAGCCTGGGGTCGTCCAATCACCTAAGAGGGTCTTTCCGTTCGACAGCGGTGCCTTCCACAATGAACTCTTCCGCGCGTCCATGCACCGAAAGATGCAGCGCGACGACTTCGCGCTGGAGCCTGATCCCGCCTCGGCGCAACGCCTGATCAAACTCTTCTTCGGCGACAACCAGAGCTACTATGACAATAAGCCGATCACCTCGCTCGACCTCCCGCCACTGGCGTTCGAAGCGTCGAGCTATCACGCGTTGATCACCGACCGTCAGGAGAATGTCTACGACGAGCGCATCTCATCGATCGAAATCCAGATCGCCGAAGACCTACCCCTGAAGGGTGCCGTCGAGGCAGTGGTCCTGCCGGACGCCTTTCTGGTCAGGGAGGTCGTCGACTCGGTCAGCGCCATCGGTGCTGACGCGATACCCTATGCCTTCATCGACCGGCTCCGGCCCGAACTGTACGCCGCGACCATTTACCCTATCGTGAAGGACTATTATCGGCGCCGAGGCTACCTCTGACCAGCTGCCTGGAGACCTATCGCCTCTACGGGACTATCGATCCGGTCGGCGTGCCGCCCGGCTTCGTGGTACCGCTGTTTGTCAACACGGCACCTGACAATCGCCTTTATGTCCAGCAGATCACGCAGGATGACCGCATCAGGAGCTTCGAGGCGATCGACATCGGGGATGCTCGAGTTACGCCATATGATGGCGGATCCATTCGCGCGCCCGGCGACCTCGCACTGTGGAGTTTCCAGTTCGAAGACGAGAGTTGCGTGGTCGACATTCGCCCGGCCTTGCGCGCGACCCTTGCGAAGGGCGAGAGCCGCTTCTCCCCGCTTCTGCGACTTCAAATCGCCACGTTGTTCGAAGCGAGTGATCTGGCGGCGCACGTGGGAGCTGCTCATCGCTTCCTAGGCCAGATCGCGCCCCGATCGGCCGATCTCTGGCGCGATCTGGTCATCCTTCTGCCTCGTGTCCGCAAGACCGCCTCGGGCAGCTTGAAACACTTAGATTCTCGGCTTCACGCCGCAATCAACGCAATTGACCTCGAAACGCATGGCGATACGCTCAGGGTCACCGTTCCAGCCAATCTGGTCGAGAACGCGGGCGGAGAAAGCGCGTTCGCCCGGTCACTTTCGGCGCTTAAGCCCATCTTCGCGGCGCTGGGAATTGTCCATCTCGACATTCAGCAGCGCAGCTTCGAGGCGCCGTCAGGCCCGTTGTTCCGACCAAGCGGACTGGCGATCGTGCATTGCTTGCGCGAGAGCGAGGCGGCACCGGCCAGGAAACTTCGTGGCGTCCGACACCTGGTTCAGCCGGACATCGTCGATTCCCAAGGCGTCCTCAACCGAGCGAAGCTACCCGACCCTCGCGAGATCGTCTTCCTCTTGGTGGAAGATGAACCGGAGCAACTTCGCGCCGCCGCTTTGATTGCGCAGGCGACGGCCGGCCTCAGTTCGATGACTGCTGCGCTGATCGTTCCCCGAATTTTTGGAAAGGGGCGGCAGCAACTCCATACGCCGATCCGGAAGACCGTCCAGGTGTCTGCATTGGGGAGTCACTGTCGATGGGTTGCCTTCTGCGGCGACGTGATCGACTATGACGACGATGGATATGAGCCGCTTGGCACCAATCCGCATTTCGATCGCCAGATCAGCGACGTCGCTCGATGGACGCCGCACGCCCTGCGCGCATGTCTTCGTGCGGGGCAAACAGGCGTCTCAGCACTGCATGCGCTAAGTAACGCCACCTCCGAGTCCAAGAGCGCGTCAATCGCAAGCGCCGCTTCACGCGGAAAAGATGCCGGCGCGGTGGCCGCCACTGCCGCACTTACCGCCAGCAGGCGCACCGAGCACCCTGCGGCGAGGGCAAAATTGATCGTCCTCGTAGCTTTCCACAATCGAGCGATCAGTGCGCAGACGCGCGACGAGATCGAGCATGCTGCGCGAGCGCACAATCCCGAAGCCAAGATCTTGGTGGTCGAGGAACATCGCGAAGACATGCTCAAGCGGGTCCGTGTCGTTGCTTTCAGCACCGGATCGCGGCGGGTCGCTCGCGACACCTACACCCCGCCGGCTCGATTCATGCCGCTCGTGAGAGCAGGATGGAAGGTCGGCCCATCACCGCCCCGATCTCCTTGGCAAGCTCATACCATTATCCATGGCGGCCATTCGTACCCATTACGCTTCGAGCCCCAACTCGTCGTTACAGAGGGCAACGTCGATGACATCATCCGCTCTACGCCAATGCATCATGGCGAAGTGGCGTTGCTCGTTCAGACTATCAGCGATGACCCAGCAGTCGATCGCCTGCTTACCTCTGGCATCTTTTGCGCGGAGATCAGCAGTCGCCAGTCCTTCGATCGGTTTGGACATCACCCGGGTTCGGCCATTCGGTCTGCACAGGCAGGGCTGAGCCGGCCGCTCATTTGTGAGAGATTAAGCCACCTCACCCGCCACTTTGTCCTGTCCGCGCTCGTGGATTTGATGATCCGCTGGCAAGTTGACGGCAAGACTTACACACATTGGGTAGCCAGCGGGAATGAGAGTGAACCGACGCTTGAGCAGTTCGAAATGTACAGAGTGACGCAAGACGGAACCTGCTTTTTCAAAGGTATCATTCGCCTGGACGCTGCCGAAACCGACGTTCCAAAGCTTCGCTACGCTTTTGGGATGGCTCTCGAGAGAACTGGGGTTCGTCTCACCCGATTGAAGGCCGTGGAAGGTGAATACGACGTGCGCGCGGAAGCCCGCCGCCGCTTTGATGATCGTTTCGATGCTTCGCATGGACGCGATCATCGGAAACGCGTCGCGCGAAGCGATACCGCCAGCGCCGGCGCAGACGCGCAACTGGAACTGCCCGGACTGTCTGACCCAGAGCGGTCGCCGGACAACTGAGCCTTCTCACCCCGTGAGGGAGCTTTGCGGCGCCCGCCGATCCTCCCTGCATCTGACGTTTCGGCACGCGTACGGGGGGGGCGGCACGGAGGGTGCCCTGCCGAGCCCCTTAGGCGAAGTCGGTTCAGCGGGTCTCCTGGCTGGTCCGGCTTCGGGGGCGTGATCTCTCGCGGGCGCGATCTCCTTGGCTGACGCCGGGGAACTCTCGCCCGGACCTCGGCGACGATCTTCATGCAGTCCGCCTGAACCGCTTGGAGGCGGCAAGGATCGGTGACGATCTTGACGGCCAGGTGTTCAATTCGGCCTCGATCTTACCGACGGCTTCGAATGCCTTCACCTGCTTGACCTGCTTCAGACCCATCTGAAGCGCCTGCCCATGATTGGCAGTCAATGTTCATGGCCATGAGAAACCTGCGCCTTTCCTGCCGGCCATGTAGCAAGCGCGATCCGGGAATCCAGGATCGGGGAGGGGAAAGCCTTCCCCTGACGGCGAGCCGCGGTCTCGCCGGACCCCTTCAGCGGGGCCGCGCCCCGCAACGCCCCGCGAGAGGAAGAGGCCGGCGGCTGTCGCCGTGACGGGTTTGAGGGCTGCGAGAGAGGCTCGCGGCCGGCCCGTCACGGAGATCAGCCATGGCGCGTTCAGCCGCTCGCGGCCGCCCCGGTCCTAACCGGGCGAGCCTCTACCAGGAAATCACCGACAAGATCATCGCCGAGCTGGAAGCGGGGCGGTTGCCCTGGGTCCAGCCCTGGGGGTCGAGCGCCGTGGCCGCGCCGCTCGCCATGCCGAAGAACGCCGCCACCGGACGGGCCTACTCGGGGATCAATGTTCTCATCCTCTGGGGCGCGGTCGTCGCCCGCGGCTTCTCCTGCCAGAGCTGGCTGACCTTCCGTCAGGCGCTCTCGCTCGGCGGCAACGTGCGCAAGGGCGAGCGCGGCACCATCGTCGTCTACGCGGACCGCTTCGTACCGGACGACGAGCGCCGCCGCGCCCGCGAGACCGGCGAGGAAGCCGAGGCGATCCCGTTCCTGAAGCGCTTCACCGTGTTCTCGACCGACCAGTGCGAGGGCCTGCCCGAGGACCTCGTCACCGCGCCGCCGCCCGTCCCCGAGGGCCTGATCCTGCCCGAGGTCGAGGCGCTCATCCGGGCGAGCGGGGCCGATCTCCGGCTCGGCGGCGACAAGGCGTTCTACTCGCCGGCGCTCGACTACATCCAGGTGCCGCGACCCGAAGCGTATTTCGAGCCAGTCAACTGGCACCGCACCGCGCTCCACGAGCTGGGCCACTGGACCGGGCACCCGACCCGGCTCGCCCGCGACCTATCCGGCGGCTTCGGCTCGGAGGGCTACGCCAAGGAGGAGTTGGTGGCCGAAATGACGGCCGCCTTCTGCTGCGCGTCGCTCGGCATCACACCGACGGTGCGGCACGCGGACTATATCGGCTCCTGGCTCGGCGTGCTGCGCGAGGACGACCGCGCCATCGTGCGCGCCGCCTCATCCGCATCGAAAGCCGCCGACTTCATCCTGGCGTTCCGGCCGGAGCAGGCCGGGGCCGCGGCGCTCGCCGCCGAAGACGAGCGGGAGGCAGCGTGATGCGCTTCCGCCGCTGGCCCCGTGTCGAGCCCTACAACGACACCTCGCGCAAGCGGGCGGCATTCCACCGCTCGCAGCGCCAGAAACGAGAGAAGCTGCCGCTCTTCGCCGAGCTGATTGCGGAGACGCAGCACGACGTCGACACCGAGATGGCGCGCCGGGCCGTCTGGTGGCCCGCGGAGCAGCAGGAGGGGCGGGACCGCCGCGCCGCCGAATGGCGGCGGGCCCGCGTGCGCCTGTTCGCGCACGGCGGCAATGTCCGCGCGCGGCTCACGGAGCTCTGGCGCACCTGTCCCTATCCGGCCGATCCCGTGTACCTCCACCGGCTTCTCACCGACTTCGATCGCGGCAGGCTCGACCTCGACGCGCCGCCCTGGACGCCGAAGGCGCTCCAGCCCCGCACCGCGCCGAACCCGGCGCGCTTCGACGAGGCGTTCCGGCAGATCGGCCGCTGGCAGGTCGGCGGCGGCCCGAAGACCACCCCTGCCGACGAGCTCCTGTTCTGCGGAAACCTGGGATCGGGGATCATCTTCCTCACCACGCGGGTGCGCCTGATCGAGCCGAACGAGAGCTTCTACACGCCCTCCAACATGCGGCTGCGCGACAGCCATGTCGGCCGCGCAGGGCATTGGGTGGACATTGTGGTGCGCGGCGATTGCTCGGACGCGGACCTCGCGCTCATCGAGCGCCTGGCGCGGGACGCCGACGAGCGGCCCATCCGCGTCCGCCGCGCCTGCGACCTGCCGGATCGTGAGGTGCTGCCATGAGCACGCGCCTCCTCATCCTCGCCTGCTCGGGCACGAAGCGAGCGGATCCTGGTTACATGCCGGCGCGCGAGCGCTACGACGGCCCGCTCTGGCGCACCCTGCGGTTCGTCGATCCGGACGGTCCCAAGGCCAAGGTCGCGTTCCTCTCGGCGCGCTATGGCTTCCGGGCCGCCGACACCCCGATTGAGGACTACGACGCTCGGCTCACGGCCGAGCTGGCCGAGCGCATGATCGCGGGTGGCATGACGACCCGCTGGCCACGGCCGCCGTCGCCGCGCAAGCCCGACACCTACGGCATGCACCCGGGAGCTGAGATCGCCTCGCTCAGCCGCTACGGCGCCGAGCCGTTCGACGAGGTCGCGCTCGTCGGCGGCTCGCTCTACCTGGCCGTGATGCGCGCCATGCTCGGCGGCTTCCGCGACATGCGGTGCGTAACACCGGACGCCGTGGTCACGGAGATCAACGGCCCAATCGGGATCATGCGCCGCCGCCTGCGCACCTGGCTTTTCGGCTGGACGCTCGGGCCGGGAGAGCGGCCATGAGCGCGGGCCGGACCCCTGGCCTTGGCCACAACGGCGGCCCGCCGCTCGATGAGCCGGGGAGCGAGGCTCGCCGCTGTTGCCGCGACTGCCGGCACTGGCATGCGCCGCCAGAGACCGAGCAGCGCGCCTACGAGTGGTTCCGGCTCGGGCTGTCGCGCCGGCGGGTGCGGCGGCCGACCGGCGCGTGCGACCGCGTCGTGCTGAGCGCCGGCCGCGCGCCGGCCTTCTCCGCCACCACGGCCGAGTTCGGCTGCATCAACTTCGAGCCGAAGCCGGAGCAGCCTCGGCCTCGAGGCGGCGGGTTCGTCACGATCTACGAGGGCGGCCGGATCGTCTGGCAGGGGCCGGAGGACGCCGTGCCCGCGCGGTTCAACAGCCAAGAGCTGGACCTGTTCGGGCCCGGCGATCCGTAGAGACGGCTTTCCGGCTCCGCGTCTTTCTTGATCTCCGGGTCTCCGGCGCAGCTCTCCCGAGAGGAAGAGGGCTGCGCCGGGCTTCGTGACGGGCTGGGGCGCCGAGAGAGAGGCTCTCGGCCGGCCCGTCACGGAGACTGACCATGGCTCAAGCTGCCAAGAAGATCGTCCTGAGCGCGTCCCGGGACATTCCCTTCAACAAGCTCATCCTCTCCCAGTCGAACGTCCGACGCGTGAAGGCCGGCGTCTCGATCGAGGAACTCGCCGAGGACATCGCCCGGCGGGGTCTGCTGCAAGGCCTCAGCGTCCGGCCCGTGCTCGACGGCGAGGGCCAGGAGACCGGCATGTTCGAGGTGCCGGCTGGCGGCCGGCGCTACCGCGCCCTCGAGCTCCTCGTGAAGCAGAAGGGCCTCGCCAAGACCGCGCCGGTCCCGTGCGTCGTGAAGACGGCGGATGACGGCATCTCGGCCGAGGAGGACTCGCTCGCCGAGAACGTCCGCCGCATCGACCTGCACCCGCTCGACCAGTTCCGCGCCTTCCAGTCCTTGCGCGAGCAAGGCCAGTCCGAGGAGGAGGTCGCCGCCCGCTTCTTCGTCACGCCCGCGGTGGTGAAGCAGCGCCTGCGGCTCGCCGCGGTGAGCCCGAAGCTCCTCGACCTCTACGCCGAGGACGGGATCACGCTCGACCTCCTGATGGCGTTCACCGTGACGAACGACCATGCGCGCCAGGAGCAGGTCTGGGAGGCGCTCGCCCGCCAGGCCTACAAGGAGCCCTACCAGGTCCGGCGCATGCTGACCGAAGGCGCCGTTCGCGCCTCCGATCGCCGCGCCCAGTTCGTGGGGGTCGCGGCCTACGAGGAAGCCGGCGGCGTGGTGCTACGCGACCTGTTCCAGGCCGACGATGGCGGCTGGCTGCAGGACCCGGCGCTCCTCGACCGGCTCGTGGTCGAGAAGCTGCAGGCGGAAGCGCAGGCGATCGCCGAGGAGGGCTGGAAATGGATCGAGGTCGCGACCGACTTCCCCTACGGCCACAGCTCGGGCCTTCGCCGGCTGCGGGCGACCGGTCCGGTCCTCACCGACGAGGAGCAGGCGACCTATGACGCGCTCCAGCAAGAGTACGGCGCGATCGAGGAGCAATGGGCGGATTCGCCAGACGACCTGCCGGACGAGGTCGACCAGCGGCTCGGCGAGATCGAGGCGGCGCTCGACGCCATCCACAACCGTCCGCCGAGCTTCGAGCCGGCCGAGGTGGCGCGCGCCGGCGCCTTCGTCAGTATCGACAGCGCGGGCAACCTGAAGGTCGAGCGCGGTTTCGTGCGGCCCGAGGACGAGGCGCCGGTCGAGCCGGTAATCCTGGCCGGCGGCACGGGCGATGAAGAGACCGCTACGGCGTCCGGCTCCGACGTCGGCACGGCGCCCGCCGTGCAGCGCGCCGTCATCACCATCGGCGGCGCGAGTGAGCCCGAGCCGGAGGAGGACGAGGGGCTGAAGCCGTTGCCGGAGCGGCTGATGCAGGAGCTGACCGCCCACCGCACGCTCGCGCTCAGGGACGCGGTGGCGAACGATCCGCACGTCGCGGTCACCGCACTCTTGCACAAGCTCGTCACCGACACCTTCGTCCGCACCTCGACCGCGGGCGGGTGCCTTGAGGCCTCGGTCCGGCACGTCTTCTTCCCCGCTCAGGCGGCGGACCTGAAGGACAGCCCGTCCGCCCGTTCGGTGGACGAGCGGCAGAAGGCGTGGGCGGCGGACATGCCGGTCGGCGACGACCAAGCGCTGTGGGACTGGCTGGATGCGCTCGACGAGGCGAGCCGGCTGGCGCTGCTCGCCCACTGCGTCAGCTACGGCGTCAACGCCCTGTTCGAGAAGGTCGACCGCTATGGCGGCGCGGGCCTCTCCCAACACGGGCTCGAGCGCCGCATGCGCCAAGCCGACCGGCTCGCCCGGGCGGTCAACCTCGACATGGCCGAGGCCGGCTGGACGCCGACGACCGAGAACTATCTCGGCCGCGTCACCAAGGGCCGGATCCTGGAGGCGGTGCGCGAGGCGAAGGGCGAGCAGGCGGCGCAGCTCATCGACCACCTCAAGAAGGGCGATATGGCGAAGGAGGCCGAACGGCTCCTCGCCGACACGGGCTGGGTGCCCGAGCCGCTGCGCACGCCGGGCGGTCCCGAGGAGTCCGTCGATGCCGGGCAGCCCGAGGCCGATGCCGCCGAGCTGCCGGCCTTCCTCGCCGATGACGAGGACGGGTCCGCTCCGGGCGAGGAGCCCGAGCCGGTCCACGCGATCGCCGCCGAGTGAGCGTCGGCTGCCGGGGTGCGCCCATCGCGCCCCGGCAGCTCCTTTTCCGAAGGAGACATTCCATGGATACCTGCCGTTACGGCGAGGTCTCGGTGCTGCATCTCGAGCCCGAGACCTACGCCAGGCTCCTCCACCTCGCCGAGACCGGCCCCGGCCGGCCGGGCGGCTCGCGCTACGATCCCGAGGATCCCTGGCACGGCCTGATCGTCGAACCGCACTCTTACGGCTGCTGGGTTCACACCGGCATCGTCGAGGACGGGGACACTGAAGGCCTGCCCGCTTCGCTTCTGGCCGTGTTGCGCGAAGCGCACGCGAGCGACGCCGCTTGGGTGCTCTTCGACGCCGATCTCGAGCCGATGCTCGACCTGCCCGTGTTCGAGCATCCGGACGGGCCGTCGAGACCGGGCCGCGGCGGAGCTCCTCCGCCCGAACCGCGACGGGTCGTCTTCTCCTACCTCGTCCCGGTCCATGTCGAGGTGGAGGACGACCAGGTGACCAGGGTCGTCGTGATCGACGAGACGCCGGTCACCGACCCGAAGGTCGTCGAGGGCGACCCGGCCTACCTCGATCAGGCGCTCGCCGCGTCCGACAACGGCCAGGACTGGCCGAGCTGGCGCTTCGGCTACTGACCACCAACCGTACCGACCAACCCCACGAGCCCGGCCGCGCCGGGCTTCGTCGTTTCTGGAGATCGATCATGAACGACACGACCCAGGCGGCTGCGTCCGCCCCGACCATCAACCCCGATTACTCCGCCTACCTCGCTCGGGAAGCCGAGCGCGACCGCCTCGCCGCCGAGCTGCTCCCGGCCAACAAGGCCTCGCTGTTCGGCGCGCTCGAAGCCGCCGGCATCGTCATCGTCGTCGTCACCTTCGACGGCTGCGGCGACTCCGGTCAGATCGAGTCCATCGAAGCGCGCGACACGCACAACAATGTCGTCGCTCTGCCCGAGGATCGGATCGAGGTCATCAAGGCGCCGTGGGAAGGCACCGAGCCGGAGCGGCAGACGCTCCCGGCGCGCGAGGCGATCGAGGAGATGGCCTATCGCTTCCTCGAACAGACGCACGGCGGCTGGGAGGACAATGAGGGCGCCTATGGCGAGTTCAGCTTCGACGTCGCCACCCGGACCATCACGCTCGAATACAACGAGCGCTTCATCGACACCAAATATTCCGAGCACGAGTTCTGAGGAGGGCGCGATGGGACATTGCTATCACCACGCGCTTTCCTCGGCGAAAAAGTGGGGCGGGACGGCCGAAGACTATCTCGCGCTCCACCAGTGGTTCGACGAGTCGAAGGCGATCACCGCCGATTTCCGCCACCGGGCCCTCCGCCACCATGCCGAAGGCATCTTCATGCTGGAGCGCTTCTTCGGCGCGACCATCACGGTCTCGACCGGCCGCGTCGTGCCGGTCCGGCTGATCGGCGAACAGCACGTCCGCGAGGATCTCGGCTTCATCCCGAGCTTCGCTGACTGGGTGCGCTGCATCCGGGCCGAGCCCTGGATGGGCCGCGCCCAGCCGATCCACCGCGACGTCGATCCGTTCGAGGCGACGACGAGCCCCGCCGCCGCCTGACCTTCCATCACCAGCAACCATTCGAAGAGCCCGGCCGTCGCGCCGGGCTCTTCGCATTTCAGGACATGAGAAAGGAACTACGCCATGGGCTGGCTCTACATGCAATCCCTCAGCGGTCACTCTGGCCCGCGCCAATATCTCGACGCTCAGTTCACCTACGAGCGTCCCGATCATCGCTCGACCGTGGTCAAATCGGCGCTCGTCGGCATGCGCGTCTACTATGCCGCCGTCGAGCACATCCGGACGGACAGCGGACAGCGCGAGGTCTTCGCAGCCGTCTGCCTCGTCCGCTACAACCCGCGCGACCGCGAGGGCTACATCTTTGGCTACAAGGATATGGACGAGGGCATGGGGCCTTGCGAGGCCGACTGCCCGGAGTCGATCCTCGACCTCCTGACGCCGACCGATCGTCTCTATGCCGTGAAGTGGCGCGCCCGCTGCCGCGAGAACGCGGCGGCGCGCCAGGCGCTCGCCGCCAAGCCGACGCCCCGGCCCGGGCAGACGATCGTCTTCGAGGAGCCAGTCGCCTTCGCCGACGGCCGCAGCTTCGACCGGCTCGAGGTCGTGAAGAACCGGCGCAGCCATCGCACCGTGCTGTTCCGGGACCCCGAACGTGGCGGGCTCTACCGCATCCCCAACGTCAAACGTCGGGAATACCGGCTCGTTGACGCGCCGCGCGCCTGAGCGCGGCCGTTCCGTCCACCTCCAGGCCCGGCGCGTCCCTGCGTCGGGCCTTTTCTCTTGGGGCGTCGGAGAGTGAGAGGCGGGCCGGGACGGGGTGAGCCGGGCGGGTCGAGAGAGCGCCCAAGTCCGGCCGATCCCGTCCCCGCTCTCCGAAAGCTCAAAACATGACCCCGATCTCGTCTGCGGCGGCGGCTCCGGCCGCGTCGCCGCTTCCGTTTGCGTCATCCCCCGCCGACCGTGCCGTCGCACTCTTCCGTGCCGGCGAGCAGCTCTTGCCCGTCCTTGCCCGCGGCGAAGCGGTCGACGCCCGCGCGCTGCGCACCACGATGGAGTCCGCCTTCGGCGGCTCCGACGCGGAAGGGCTGTGGGGCTGGAAGGACGCCTATGAGGCGTGCGAGGTCGCGCAGCTCCTGTTTCTCCGCAAGTTCGGCCCGGCCATGCGCGCGAGACCTGTGGCCGCGCAGCTCGCCATGCTGGCCAAGGTCGCGGCGCTGTTGCCGTCGCAGACGCGCCGTTCGGAGGAGAGCCAAGCGCTCCAGCAGTTCTCGACTCCGATCGCGCTCGGCTTCGTGGCGGGCGTTGCCGCCGGGGTCACGCCCACCGATCTCGTGCTGGAGCCCTCGGCCGGCACGGGCCTCCTCGCCGTCTTCGCCGAGCTCGCCGGCGCGTCGCTCGTCCTCAACGAGCTCGCCGAGACCCGCGCAGGGTTGCTCGACCGGCTCTTTCCGGACGCGCCCGTCACCCGGCACGACGCGGCCCACATCAACGACCATCTCGACGCCGCGATCCAGCCCACCGTCGTGCTGATGAACCCGCCCTTCTCGGCGGGCGCGCACGTCGAGGGTCGCACCGCCGACGCCGCGTATCGGCATCTCGCTTCCGCGCTCGCGCGCCTCGCCGAGGGCGGTCGCCTCGTCGCGATCACCGGGGCAAACCTCTCGCCCGAGAACCCGTCCTGGCGCGACGCCTTCGTGCGGCTGCAGGAGCGCGGGACGATCCGGTTCACGGCGGCGATCGACGGGCGGGTCTATGCGCGTCACGGCACTTGCGTTCAGACGCGGCTCACCGTCATCGACAGCGTGCCGGCCGCCGATCCATCCTCCTTCCCGGCTTCGCCCGGCATCGCGGCGGACGCCGCCACCTTGCTCGCCCGGGTCACTGAGCAGGTTCCGCCCCGCGCCGCCGTCACGACGAGCCGGACAGGCGCACCCCCGGCTCTCCGCAAAGCCGCTTCTCCGGCTTTGCGCCCGCGGGCGCATGTCGCGCGTCCGCTCGCGCCAATCGCGGCCGATGCCGTCGAACTCGCTTACGAGACCTGCGACTGGGCGCCGGCCGAGGGGCGGCCGATCAGCGAGGCGCTCTACGAGCCCTATGCGCTCCAGTCGATCCGCATCCCGGGCGCGCAACCGCATCCGACGCCGCTGGTCCAATCGGCCGCAATGGCCTCCGCCGCGCCGCCCAAGCCCAGTTACCGACCGCACCTGCCGGCCTGGCTTGTCGCCGAAGGGCTGCTCTCGGAGGCGCAGCTCGAGACCGCCATCTACGCCGGCGAGGCCCATTCCGGTCATCTCGCCGGGTCGTGGACGGTCGACGAGACCTTCGATCAGGTCTCGGCCGCCCCGGACGATGCCGAGGCCGCGGTCCGCTTCCGGCGCGGGTTCATGCTCGGCGACGGCACCGGCGCGGGCAAGGGCCGCCAGGTCGCCGGCGTCATCCTCGATAACTGGCTGAAGGGCCGCCGCCGCGCGCTCTGGGTCTCGAAGAGCGACACCCTGATCGAGGACGCTCAGCGCGACTGGTCGGCGCTCGGCCAGGAGCGGTTGCTCATCACGCCGCTGTCGCGCTTCCGCCAGGGCACGCCCATCCGGCTGGAGCAAGGCGTCCTTTTCACCACCTACGCCACGCTACGGTCCGACGCGCGCGAAGAGAAGGTTTCGCGCGTCCGCCAGATCGTCGACTGGTTGGGTTCCGACTTCGACGGAGTGATCGTCTTCGACGAGAGCCACGCCATGCAGAACGCCGCCGGCGGCAAGGGCGAGCGCGGCGACCAGGCGCCCTCGCAGCAGGGCAAGGCCGGTCTGCGGCTCCAGCACGCGCTGCCGAACGCGCGCGTGCTCTATGTCTCGGCGACGGGCGCGACCACGGTCCACAACCTCGCCTATGCCCAGCGTCTCGGGCTCTGGGGCGGCGAGGACTTCCCGTTCGCCACGCGCGCCGAATTCGTGCAGGCGATCGAGGCCGGCGGCGTCGCCGCGATGGAAGTGCTCGCGCGAGACCTCAAGAGCCTCGGCCTCTACACAGCCCGCTCGCTCTCCTACGAGGGCGTCGAATACGAGCTCGTCGAGCACGAACTCACCCCCGAGCAGGTCCGCATCTACGACGCCTATGCCGGCGCCTTCGAGGTCATCCATAACAACCTCTCCGCCGCGATGGAGGCGGCGAACATCACCGGCGCGGAAGGCACGCTGAACCGGCAGGCGAAGTCGGCGGCGCGCTCGGCGTTCGAGAGCGCCAAGCAGCGGTTCTTCAATCACCTCATCACCGCGATCAAGACGCCGACGCTGATCCGCTCGGTCGAGCGCGATCTTGCTGAGGGCCACGCCTGCGTCGTCCAGATCGTCTCGACCGGCGAGGCGCTGATGGAGCGCAGGCTCGCCGAGATCCCGACCGAGGAATGGGGCGACGTCTCGATCGACATCACCCCGCGCGAGTATGTGCTCGACTATCTCGCGCACTCCTTCCCGACCCAGCTCTTCGAGGCGTTCACGGACGGCGAGGGCAATCTCTCCTCCCGGCCGGTCTATCGCGACGGCCAGCCCGTCCAGTGCCGCGAGGCGGTTGAACGGCGTGATCGCATGATCGAACGGCTCGCCTCGCTGCCGCCGGTCCAGGGCGCGCTCGACCAGATCGTCCAGCGCTTCGGGACCGAACAGGTCGCCGAGGTCACCGGCCGCTCCCGCCGCATCGTGCCCAAGGTCGGCAGCGACGGCGAGATGCTGCTTGCCGTGGAGAGCCGGGCGGGCTCGGCCAACCTCGCCGAGACCTCGGCCTTCCAGGATGACGACAAGCGCATCCTTATCTTCTCCGACGCCGGCGGCACGGGGCGCAGCTATCACGCCGACCTCGGGGCGAAGAACCGCCGCCTGCGCGTCCACTACCTGCTTGAGGCCGGCTGGAAGGCCGACGCCGCGATCCAGGGGCTCGGGCGCACCAACCGCACCAACCAGGCGCAGCCGCCGCTGTTCCGGCCGATCGCCACTGACGTGAAGGCCGAGAAGCGCTTCCTCTCTACCATCGCGCGCAGGCTCGACACCTTGGGCGCGATCACGCGCGGCCAGCGCCAGACCGGCGGCCAGGGCCTGTTCCGTGCCGACGACAATCTTGAGAGCGTCTACGCCCGCGCCGCGCTGCGCCAGCTCTACATGCTGCTCTACGCCGGCAAGGTCGAGGGCTGCTCGCTCGGACGCTTTGAGGACGCGACCGGCCTCTCGCTCACCGACCGGGACGGCTCGCTGAAGGAGGAGCTGCCGCCGATCACGCAGTTCCTCAATCGCCTGCTCGCGCTCACCATCGACCTGCAGAACACCCTCTTCGAGGTGTTCGAGGGCTTGCTCCGCGCCAAGATCGAGGGCGCGATCGCGTCTGGCACCTACGACCGCGGCGTCGAGACGATCACGGCCGAGAGCCTGACCGTCGCCGAGCGGCGGACGATCTACACGCATCCCGGCACCGGGGCCGAGACGCAGGTGTTCACGGTCGCACGCCGCGATCGAAACGACCCGCTGACGCTCGCCCAGGCGCTGGACCGCGCCCGCGAACGCGGTTGCCGGATGCTCGTCAATGCCAAGTCGCACCGGGCCGCCGTGCAGGTCCCGGCGCCGAGCCTCGTGCTCGACGACGGCGAGGTCGAGCGTCGCATCCGGCTCATCCGCCCGATGGAGCGCGTGTCGCTCGCCGCGGCCACGCTGCCGGCGACCTCTTGGGAGGAGGCGGAGGAGAACGTCTTTGCCGCCGCATGGCAAGCGGAGCTGGCCGAACTGCCCGCGTTCGCCGAGAGCACGATGTATGTCGTGACCGGCTTGCTGCTGCCGATCTGGCGCCGGCTGCCCGACGAGGGGTGCCGCGTTTACCGCCTCCAGACCGATGACGGCGAGCGGGTGATCGGGCGGCAGGCGTCGCCGGCCTGGGTGGCACAGGCGGTTGGCTCCGATGCGCCCACGATGGCCGCAGGCGATGCCTGGACTGCCGTGCTCGCCGACGGCGCGACGCTCCATCTCGCCGACGGGCTGACCGTCCGACGCGCCACCGTGATGAACGCCTCACGCGTCGAGCTTGCCGGCTTCAGCGACGGCATGGTTGACCGGCTGAAGGCGATGGGGCTCGTCTCCGAGATCATCGCCTGGAAGCTGCGGCTGTTCATCCCAACCGGCGCACAGGGGCCGAGAATCCTCGGGCTCCTGCTCGGCCGGCACCCGCTCGCGCGGGTCGCCGCGCGGGCGGCGGCGTGAGGAGGGGCCGATGCTGAGCCCCGCTGCCGACCTGGCGCACCGTCTCGCGCGCCACGCCGAGGCGGTGTGCCGCCACTATCTCTCCAACGGCCGCAAGGACGGCCGCTACTGGCTCGTCGGCGACGTGTTCAACACGCCGGGCCGCAGCCTGTTCGTGCGCCTGACCGGGCCGACCTCAGGCAAGGGCGCGGCGGGGAAGTGGACCGACGCCGCCACTGGCGAGCATGGCGACCTCCTCGACCTGATCGCGCTGAATCAGGACCTCGACTCGCTCAAGGACACCCTGGACGAGGCCCGCCGGTTCCTCTCGCTTCCGCGCCCGGTCCGCGAGGCGGAGCTGATAGCGCCTGCGCCGCAGGGATCGCCCGAGGCCGCACGCCGCCTGTGGGCGATCTCGCAGTCCATCGCCGGCACGCTCGCCGAGACGTATCTGCGCAGTCGCGGCATTATGGATCTGCGGAATGTCGGATCGCTCCGTTTCCACCCGCGCTGCTACTACCGCGCCGACGAGGACTCACCGACCGAGACCTGGCCGGCGCTGATCGCCTCCGTCCGTGACCTCGACGGCACGCTCACCGGCGTCCACCGCACCTGGCTCGACCCGACCACGCGCGGCAAGGCTCCGGTCGCCACGCAGCGCAAGGCAATGGGTGACCTCCTCGGGCACGCCGTCCGCTTCGGCACGGCTCTCGACATCATGGCGGCCGGCGAGGGGATCGAGACGATGCTGTCGCTGCGACAGGTTATGCCCGATCTGCCAATGGCCGCGGCGCTCTCGGCCAATCACCTCGCCGCACTGCTGCTGCCCTCGACGCTGCGCCGTCTCTACATCGCTTGCGACGACGATCCGGCCGGTCACCGGGCGACGGTGCAATTGACCGAACGGGCGGAGGCGGCCGGGATCCAGGCGCTGACGCTGGCGCCGGCCTTGGCCGACTTCAACGAGGACCTGCGCACCCTGGGCGCCGGGGCGCTCGCCGCGGCGCTCCGGGTGCAGCTCGCCCCGGAGGACGTGGACCGCTTCCTTGCCGCCTTCATAGCAGGCAAGGACCGGGAACGGGTGGCAGGCTCGTCGTTATCGGTCCCGGGCAATTCGGTCGCGGCCGGACCTGAGCGCCGGGAGAGAGCCCCGCCCACGGCCTTCTGAGAGGGCGATCGGACCGGAAGCGGCCCGGGCCGGCAACGGCTGCGGCCAAGTTTCTTCCCCGGCGCCGTGCCGGCGCCTCCTCGCGCGACAACAAACTTGGCCTTCGCCGCCCTCCGCTGCGCTGCGGCCGCTCGGACGTCGCCCGGCGGTGCAGTCCCGGTCCGCCCCCGGTCTTCGTCGCCTGCGAAGGCCGCGATGGGCGCGGCCACCCGCCGAGAGGACCCGACCATGACGACCGACCACCTTCCCGACGACGAGCCCGCGCACGCCGACTCCCCGACCTCCTCGCTCCTGGCCGAACTCCAGCTCTACGGCCACCGTCCCTTCCAGGACGAGCCCGATCCCCGGCCGCTCCCCGAGGAGCCCGTCGTTCGCGGCGCGCTGGCTGACATCTTCGACGCCCTGGTCTCGACCTTCCAGGACACGCGCCTCGAACCCGACCTCGACGACCTCCTCTGGTCCACGGTCAACCTCTTCCACCGGGCGACCGACCGCATCGAGCGCGAACTCGACGACAACGAGCAGGCCCAGAAGCGCTCACAGCGCGAGCAGGATGGCTCGGAGGTGAAGTCCGTCGAGCTGGAACGGCTCCTGGCCGAGGGCCTGACCCTCATCGAACGGCGCAACGCCTTCGAGCTCATGCGCGACCAGGCCGCCGACCTGTTCGAGACCCACACCGGGTCGATGTGGCGCCCGCACACCGGCTCGATGGTCAACCGCCGCACCATGACCGCCGCGATGATCGACAGCCGCGACTTCCTCGCCGCCCGCCGCCGGGCCGAGACCGAGGTGATGCTACCCAGTGGACCCAAGGTCGCCTTCACCGGTGGGCTCGACTTCAACGACCACCGGGCGATCTGGACCGCGCTCGACAAGGTCCACGCCAAGCACCCCGGCATGGTCCTCCTCCACGGCGGCAGCCCCAAGGGCGCCGAGCGCATCGCCGCCTGCTGGGCCGACAACCGCAAGGTCACGCAGGTCGCTTTCAAGCCTGATTGGACACGCCACGCCAAGGCGGCGCCGTTCAAGCGCAACGACCAGCTCCTTGAGGTCATGCCGATCGGCGTCGTTGTCTTCCCGGGCTCGGGCATCGCCGACAACCTCGCCGACAAGGCACAAAAGCTCGGCATCCCGCTTTTCGACTTCCGCAAGGGAGGCGGCGCGTGAGCGCCGCCTACCGCTCTCGCTGCACTCGGAAACTACCGGCCGGAAGCGGACGAAGCAGCTCCTCCTCAGGCCTGGTTGGGTCGAGCCAGTCCATTCGATCCTCCCGCCGCATCACCACCATCTGCCGCCCGCTGTAGGGCGCGACGTCCGGATTGGCCGCGATCGTGAGGACCGCGTAGGACTCCGGCCAATCCTCCGACGCCGGCCGCCAGATGCCCGCAAAATAGAAGGAGTCGCCATCCGCCAGGCTGAACTTCCATCGGGTGCGCTGCGCCCCGGAGCCCGTGGAGAAGAAGAACTCCGAGGCGGGCACAAGGCAGCGATGGCTCGGGAAATGCCGTCCCTCCGAGCGGATGTTGATCGCCGGACGATCCTCCGGGCACCTCGGCTTCAGGCCCCAACGGAGCTCGACGAGCTCGATGTCGTCGCCCGTCCGCCGAATGACCGACGCAGGCTCGCCGGCCTTGTTTCGTGTCCAGTCCCCCCAGAAGCTAAGCTGCTGACGCATCGAACCCAGTATATACGCAACCCAGCACCGAGTATTGGGCCTCTCATGTGCAATGACTACCGCAGCCGCGTCGACCTGGACACGATCCGGCAGGACTTCAGCGACATCAAAGTCCGGATCCGTTTCCCGGAAGGCATCCCGAACCTGGAGCCGCGGGACGACATCAAGATCACCGACATCGGAGCGATCGTCAGGGCCACGCCCGACGAGCCCGGGACGGCCGACCTCCTCCAGCGCCGCTGGAGCTGGCCTGGTCCGAACAAACAACCGGTCTACAACTTCAGGTCCGACGGTCGGCACTTCACGAACGGCCGCTGCCTCATCGTCGCCGACGGCTTCTATGAGTTCACGAAACACACGAACCCGAAGAGCAAGACCAAGCACAAGTGGCTCTTCACCAAGGCCGACGAGCCCTGGTTCTGCATCGCCGGCATCTGGCGCTCCACGGACGTCGGCGAGGCCTTCACCATGCTGACGACGGAGCCCGGTCCCGACGTCGCGCCTTACCACGACCGGCAGATCGTCGTCCTGCACCGGGCGGATTGGACGCGCTGGCTCGACCCCGACGACTCGGCCAAGGATCTCTTGAGGCCCCTGCCAGCCGGAAGCCTGCGCGTGGAGCAGGTTGCTTGAGCGTCGTCACTCCTCGGAGGGCGGCCACCCCGCTCTTAGAGGCGCAATCCTTGGTCCGGCGCCTGGCCTGACGCCATCAACCCGTGAAGGGTCCGCTTACGCTGTCGCGTGCGGCCGCTGCGGCTGTGCCTTCGCGGTGATCGCGGCCAGCCTCCGGACGCATCGGGCGCCTGTCGAGCGGGGATGGTCCCCGCTCCGAAGACAGGAGCCGACCGATGTCCGACAACCTCAGCCTCGCCCAGCAGCTCGCCTGGGACCTCGCCAGCACGCTCATGGCCTGCATCACCGTGTTCAAGGCCGGCAACGGCCTCTTCAGCGTCTGCCCGTCGGCCGAGTTCGATGGCGACCCCGACACCATCGTGGCCGAATATGACCCGTTCGCCGCCTGAACGGGTCATCCGCCGGTCGGCCCGGACCTCCTAAACCGGATTCCGGGCCGGCCGCTCACCTGCTATTGCTGCCGACGCGCCGTGGAGGAGGTGGGAAGCGCGTCCGATGATCCATTCGTCATGGAGGACGCCATGTTTCTCGCCGTCGCGCTGACCATCCTCGGCCTTGGCTTCATCTGCTGGCTCCTGTTCACCCTTGCGGTCTACGCGCTGCCCTTCTTCGCGGCCGTGACCGCCGGCCTGTGGGCCTACGGCACCGGCGCGGGCGTCCTCGGCGCCTTGGCGGTCGGCCTCACCGCGGGAGTCGCCACGCTCGTCGGCGGCCAAATCCTGTTCAGCACCATTCGCTCGACCCTCATAAGTGTGGCGCTCGCGCTCGCCTTCGCCGCCCCGGCCGCGATCGCGGGTTACCACGCCATTCTCGGCATCTCCGCCATCGGCATCCCGTCCGAAACCTGGCGTCAGGTGTTCGCCGTCGTGGGCGCCGCCGTCGTCGGCTTCACCGCAGCCGCGCGCCTGACCCTGTTCACGGACCAGTACGGAGGCTCATCGCCGTCCGCTAGGGAAGCTCGGCCAGAGCCGGCGCCGGAGCCGCTGCGGCTTACGGCCCCGAGCGCCGAATTCACCCTGTCGCGGCTCGACCGCTGATCTTTCGCTCCCGCTATCCACAACCCGACCCGCCCTGCGGCGGATTGACTCTGCGGCGATCTGAAGAACATAACAGGAACATGGATCGGCTCGCAGCCGTTGGAGGACCATGGCGCATCCGCGGCACACCCGCGTTCTGGATGACTTGCGCGCGCAGATCGCGCGCGTCGAGCGTTCGGGCCGCACCCGCCGCGCCGTCCTGCCGTTCGGGGTGCCTGCCATCGACGAGCGCTTGCCGGACGGCGGTCTGGCGCTCGGCGCTTTCCACGAGGTCGGGCCGTCCGGCCCTGAGCTGACGCACGCCGCCGGCGCGGGCCTGTTCGTCGGCGGCATCCTGGCGCGCCTCAAGGGGCCGGTGCTGTGGTGCCTCAGCCGCCGCGACCTGTTCGCGCCGGCGCTGTCGGCGGTCGGCCTGAAGCCCGAGCGCCTCCTGTTCGCCGAGACTCACGGCGGTGACTCGAGCGTGCTCCTCGTCATGGAGGAAGGCCTGCGCCACCGCGGCCTGGCCGGCGTCGTCGGCGAGGTCCGCAAGCTGTCCTTGACCGAGGCGCGCCGCCTGCAACTCGCCGCCGAGGCTTCCGGCGTCATCGCCCTCGCGATCCGGCGCTGGACCGGGGCGACCGTCGCCGACCCGACCGCCGCGGCGATCCGCTGGCGGCTGACGGCGCTGCCCTCGACGCCGCTGCCGGTCGCCGGGGTCGGC
>NZ_SPKJ01000024.1 GCF_009866965.1 Propylenella binzhouense
GCGGCGGCTCCCGCCTGCTTGAACGCCCCGCCGAGACGGTCGAGCGTGTCGACGGTCGCCGGCGCGAGCCGCGTCGCGGCGAGATCGCGCATGCCGTCGCCCGACCCGCCGCTCGCGATCGCCTGCTCCTCGCGCGGCTCGGTCGGCGGCGCCAGCCCCGGCAGCGGCGCGATGTCGGCGTAAGCGTGCGCCACCCGCATGAACTTGTGCCAGGTCTCGGCCGGGAGCGAGCCGCCCGTCAGCTCCTTGGTCGGCGAGAAGTCGTCATTGCCGAACCAGACGGCGCAGGAATAATTGCCGGTGAAGCCGATGAACCAGGCGTCGCGATAACCCTGGGTGGTGCCGGTCTTTCCGGCCGCATTGATGCCCTGCAGCCGCGCGCGGCGGCCGGTGCCCGCCTGCACGACCGTGTGCAGCATGTCCACCATCTCCAGCTCGACCTTGTCGTCGAGCACCTTCTTCGGCTTCGGCTCCTTCGCCGCGTCGTAGACGACGTCGCCGGCGGGCGTGGTGATCTCGAGGATCCCGTGCGGCTGGACCCGGTAGCCGCCATTCGCGAAGGCGGAATAGGCGGTCGCCATGTCGAGCACCGTCACCTCGGACGTGCCGAGCGGCAGCGAGCGCGTCACCCGGACCGGGGAGGCGATGCCGAGCCGCGCCGCCATGTCGGCGACGGGCTGCCGGCCGAACGTGGTGGAGAGCCGGACCGGCACGGTGTTGATGGAGCGGGCGAGCGCCTGCCGGAGCGTCACCCGGCCGGCATAGCGGCGGCCGTAATTCTGGGGCGACCAGTTGCCGATCGAGATCGGCGCGTCGACGATGACGCTGTCCGGGGTCCAGCCGTTCTCCATCGCGGTCGCATAGACGAAGGGCTTGAACGAGGAGCCCGGCTGCCGGAGCGCGTTGGTGGCGCGGTTGAAGGTCGAGGTGCCGTAGTCGCGCCCGCCCACCATGGCGCGCACGGCGCCGTCGACATCCATCGCCACGAGCGCGGCCTGCTTCACGCGGAGCGCGTCGCCGCGCTCGCGCAGGGAGGATTCCACGGCCGCTTCTGCGGCGCGCTGCATCCTCATGTCTATGCTGGTGCGCGCGACGAGCACCTTGTCGGGGCCGGGCGCGAGGCGCTTCGCCTCCTCGAATGCCCAGTCGAGGAAATAGTCGGGACTTGCCACCTGGGCGCGCTCGACCGGCGTCGCGGGATTGCGTCGCGCGCTGACGACCTGGCCCTCGGCCATGTAGCCGGCATCGACGAGATTGGTGAGGACGTCGTTCGCCCGCGCGCGCGCCGCCGGCAGGTTGATGTGCGGGGCGAACTTGGTCGGTGCCTTGAAGAGGCCGGCGATCATCGCCGATTCGGCGAGATCGAGATCCTGCACCTCCTTGCCGAAATAGAACTGGGCGGCCGCCGTCACGCCGAACGTGCCGCCGCCCATATAGGCGCGGTCGAGATAGAGCTTGAGGATCTCCCGCTTGGTGAGGTTCGCCTCCAGCCAGAGCGCGAGATATGCCTCCTTGATCTTGCGCTGGAGCGTGCGCTCGTTGGAGAGGAACAGGTTCTTGGCGAGCTGCTGGGTGATGGAGGAGCCGCCCTGCACCACGCCGCCGGCCTTGGCGTTCTCGATGATGGCGCGGAAGGTCCCGACGAAATCGATGCCGAAATGGGTGAAGAAGCGCCGGTCCTCGGTCGCCAGCACCGCCTCGATCAGGTGGTCCGGCAGCTCGTCGAGCGAGACGAGATCGTCCTGGAGCACGCCGCGCCGGCCGATCTCGTTGCCGTAGCGGTCGAGAAAGGTGACGGCGTAATCGTCCCGCGCGAGCCAGTCGGAGCGGATCGAATCGAAGGCGGGCAGCGCGAAGGCGAGGAGGACGAGCGCGCCGGCGGTGCCGAGCGTGACGGATTCGGAGGCGACCTCCGCGAGCACGCGGGGAAAGCCCGTGAAGCGGAACCGGCGCATCGAGGCGACGAAGCGCTCGTAATAATCGCCCGCGCCCTGGCCCGCCTCGAACAGGGTCGAGTCGATCCAGGAATCGATGGCGAGCAGCCGGAACCAGACCTCTCGGCTCGCCAGCTTCCGGAACGGATTACGCATCTCGGAGCCTTGCACAGCGGGGCGCCGCCCTCAATCTATAGCAATTGGTGCAATGCGGTGTCGAAAGCAAGGTACCCGCGCGATCTCGAAGGGCCGTGGCTTGATGGATGACGAGCCGTTCTGGCGCAGCAAGCCGCTCGAATCCATGACCGCGGGGGAATGGGAATCGCTCTGCGACGGGTGCGGCCGCTGCTGCCTCAACAAGCTGGAGGACTGGGACACCGGCGAGATCGCCTGGACGGATGTCGCCTGCCGGCTTCTCGACGGGACGACCTGCCGCTGCAAGAGCTACGAGACGCGGCAGGCGGAGATCCCGGACTGCATCCAGCTCACGCCCGAGGAGGTGCGCACCATCACCTGGCTGCCGCCGACCTGCGGCTACCGGCTGGTGAAGGAGGGCCGCGACCTCTATTGGTGGCACCCGCTCGTCTCCGGCGACCCGGAGACGGTGCATGAGGCGGGCATCTCGGTGCGCGGGCGGACCGTGAGCGAGGAGGCCGTCCCGGAGGAGGCACTCGAGACGCGGATCGTGCGCTGGCCGGGCCGGCGGCCGAAGGCCCCGCGCCGCGCCTAGCGCCGCCTCGCCTTCCTCTCCGTCGTCATCGCCGGAACTTGATCCGGCGTCGCCTTCTTCATCGTCACCGCCACCCCTCCGTCGTCATCGCCGGACCTGGCGGGGTTCATCCGGCCGCGCCTCTCCCCTGTCGTCATCGCCGGACTTGACGGGTTCATCCGGCCGCGCCACCCCTCCGTCGTCATCGCCGGACCTGATCCGGCGATCCAGAGAGCGGCGAGGCGGAGCGGACGCCGCTGGATGCCCGGGTCGAGCCCGGGCAGGACGACAGAACAAGCGGCAGGGGCCGGAACAGAACAAGCGGCAGGGGCCGGAACGGGACGAGCGGCGGGGCCCCGAAAAAGAGAGCGGCAGCGCGCCGCATCTCGCCTGAGGGCGCGGTGGCCTGCCGGGAGAACGCGCCGGCGCAGCGGCGGCCGGCGGGGTGCGTCAAAAGCGGATTCACAGCTTCAAGTTGACAGCCGCTAGGCGCTCGCTAGTTTGTGCGCAGGCCCGGGGTGCTCGTCCGATCTGGGCGGGCTGAGATGAGACCCGTCGACTTGATCTGGGTAATGCCAGCGAAAGGAACGCCGCGTTGATCGACGACATCTGGAATTCGCTCCGCGAGGTCCGCGCCAAGGCGCCGCTGGTGCTCAACATCACGAACTACGTGGTGATGAACAGCACCGCCAATGCGCTCCTCGCCGTCGGCGCGTCGCCGATCATGGCGCATTCCACGGAGGAGGTGGAGGATCTCGTCGCCGTGACCGGCGCGCTCGTCGTCAATATCGGCACGCTCTCCCCGCCTTGGGTGGCGGCGATGCGGCTCGCGGCGCGCAAGGCGGCGGCGGTCGGGACGCCCTGGGTGCTCGATCCGGTCGGGGTCGGCGCGACCGCCTACCGGAACGGGGCTGCGGCCGGGCTCGCGGCCTTCCATCCGGCCGCCGTCAGGGGCAACGCCTCGGAGATCCTCGCGCTCGCCGGCGCCTCGGGCGCGGCCACGAAGGGCGTCGATTCGACGGTCCGGACCGAGGCGAGCATCGAGGCTGCGGCGAAGCTGACGGATGCAACCGGAAGTGTCGTCGCCGTGACCGGCAGGACCGACTACGTGATCTTCGGCGACCTCCGGCGCGCGATCCATAACGGCCATCCGATGATGGCGCGCGTGACGGGCCTCGGCTGCACGGCGACGGCGCTCATCGGCGCCTTCCTGGCCGCGGTGCGGGATCCGTTCGAAGCCTGCTTCCATGCCCTGGTCGTGATCGGGATCGCCGGAGAGGTCGCGGCCGAGCGGGCGGCCGGCCCCGGCTCGCTCCAGATGCATCTCCTCGACGCGCTCTACGCCTTCGACCGCGAGACGCTCGCGCGGCGCATCCGGATCGACTGACGCCGTGGCGCGGCCGTTCGATCCGACGCTCTGCCTCGTCCTCGGGCCGGCCGATGTCGGCCGCCGCGACCCGTGCGAGGTCGCCGCGGCGGCGATCCGCGGCGGCGTCACGCTGGTGCAGCTCCGCTGGAAGCATGCGCCCGAAGCCGACATCCGCGCGCTCGCCGCGCGCCTGCGGGCGGTGACGGCGCCGGCCGGAGTGCCGCTCATCCTCAACGACCGGCCGGAGCTCGTCGCCGAGGCGGGCGCGGACGGCGTCCATGTCGGCCAGGCCGACATGCCGGCCGTCGAGGCGCGGCGGCGCCTCGGGCCGGACGCGATCCTCGGGCTCTCGATCGAGACGCTTGCCCAGGCGGCCGCGCTCGATCCCGCCGGCATCGACTATGTCGGGCTCGGCCCGGTCTTCGCGACCGGCAGCAAGCCGGACCATGCGGTCCCGCTCGGGATCTCCGGCTTCGCTGAGGCGCGGACGGTGCTCGAAATCCCCGTCATCGCCATCGGCGGGATGAGCGCGGAGAACGCGGCCGCCATGCGGGCGGCCGGCGCGGACGGGCTCGCCGTCATCTCCGCGATCTGCGGCGCGCCCGATCCCGAAGCGGCCGCCCGGCGGCTCGTCGCGCGGTTCGGCCACGGGAGGGACGGCGGCGCTTCAGCCTGAGTGCCGCTGCCCCTGCCGCCCGAGAAGCCGGCCGACCCGTTCGGCAAGCCCTTTCGCGTCGAACGGCGCGCGCACCTTCGCGTCATTGTCGAAATAGATGTAGACGTCCCGGCGCGGCAGAGCCGGGGCGGGCCGCCCGCTCGCGCGCTCGTTCGCGGCCGGCTCGCCGCCGCGTGCCCAGCGCACGGCCCGCTCCGCCCAGAGATCGAGCGCGGCGTCGTCGTAGCCGCTCGCATAGAGCACCTCGGAGCCGTGCAGGCGGCAATAGACGAAATCGGCGGTGACGTCGAAGAGCCGGGGCCAGCCGACAGCGTCCGATACGACGAGCGCGACGCCGTGGCTGCGCAGGAGCGCGACGAATTCCTCGCAGGCGAATTCCGTGTTGCGGATTTCGAGCGCGTGGCGGAGTGGCCGCCGCGGTGCTGGCTCGAGCCAGGTCCGCCCGGCGACGCGATGGTCGTGGTGCGTTGCGAGCGCGCGCGCCGCGTCGGTGTCGCGCGGCAGGAGCTGCAGGAAGGCCTCGAGGCGCAGGGGGTCGAAGCGGAAATCGGGCGGCAGCTGCCAGAGCAGCGGCCCGAGCTTCGGGCCGAGCCGCAGGAGCCCCGAGGCGAGGAAGTTCGCGAGCGGCGCCTCCGCGTCGCGCAGGCGCTTGGCATGCGTGATGAAGCGGGGCCCCTTCACCGAGAAGACGAAGTCCTCCGGCGTCGCGGCCGCCCACCGGGCGAAGCAGTCCGGCGTCTGCAGGCGATAGAAGGTGCCGTTGATCTCGATCGACCCGAAGGTCCGGCCGGCAAAGGCGAGCTCCTCCTTCTGCGGGAGGCCGGCCGGATAGAACACGCCCCGCCAGGGCGGATAGGTCCAGCCCGAGATGCCGATCCTGACATTGCCGGCGCCGTTCCCGTGCCGTCTTCCGGCCGCCGGTCCGGTAGCCATTCCGCATCCTCCCAATCGGCGCTCCGCCTGGCCGAGGGCGACGGCCGCGGGCCAGGCGAACGACGCTCTTGCAAGGCGCGTTCCGCGCCGGCATCTAGGCTCGGTATGACGCTCACCGTGGACATCGACCAGCAGCTCGGCGGCTTCCGCCTCTGTTCGGCCTTCACGAGCGAGGGCGGGCTGACGGCCCTCTTCGGCCGCTCGGGCGCGGGAAAGACAAGCATCGTCAAGGCGATCGCAGGCCTGATGCGGGTCGGCCGCGGCCGCATCGTGCTCGACGGGAGGGTGCTCGTCGATACCGCGCGCGGCATCTTCGTGCCGCCGCACCGGCGCGAGGTCGGCTACGTCTTCCAGGACGCGCGCCTCTTTCCCCACCTCACCGTCCGCGGAAACCTGCTGTTCGGGCGCTGGTTCGGCCGCCGTTCCGGGCCGGACCAGCAGGTCGACCGGGTCGTCGACCTGCTCGGCCTCGGCGCCCTTCTCGAGCGCCGCCCGGCCGGGCTTTCCGGCGGCGAGCGCCAGCGCGTGGCGATCGGCCGTGCCCTGCTGTCGCGCCCGCGCATCCTGCTGATGGACGAGCCGCTCGCCGCCATCGACGAGGGCCGGAAGGGCGAGATCCTGCCTTTCATCGAGCGCCTCCGCGACGAGATCGGGCTCCCGATCGTCTATGTGAGCCACTCGATCCCCGAGGTCGTCCGCCTCGCCAACACGATCGCGATCGTCTCGGACGGGGCGGTGCAGGCCTACGGGCCGGCGACCGAGATCCTCGGCCGGCCGGATCTCTTTCCGCTCGTCGGCCGCTACGAGGCCGGCAGCGTGCTCGTCGGCCGCGTCCTCGGCCATGACGAGGCGGAGCAGCTGACCCGGCTGCAGGTCCGGGGCGGCGATCTGCTGGTGGCGCGCTTCGATGCTCCCGTGGGAAGTTCCGTGCGGGTCCACATCCGCGCCCGCGACGTGATACTGGCGACGGAGCGGCCGAGCCACATCAGCACGCTCAACATCCTCACCGGCGTGATTTCCGGCATCGCCGAGGCCGAAGGGCCGGCGGTCGAGGTGGCCGTCGACTGCTCGGGCGAGCGTCTCCTCGCCCGCATCACGCGCCGCTCCCTCCGGCTTCTCGATCTGGCGCCCGGCCGTCCCGTCTTCGCGGTGATGAAGTCGGTCGCGGTCGGCCGCCGCGACCTCGGCGTCGCCCCGCCCGAGAGCTAGGCCCTCAGTTCTCCCGGTCCTCGGCCGGCCGCTCCGGTTCGGGGCGGCTCCGCGGCGGAAGGACGGCCGCCGCCACGGCGGGAATGCCGATGCCGCTCCACTTGCGGGACGGATCGTCGGCCGTCCCGCGCCCGCGCCGCCTAGCGGGGCCTTCGCCGCCCTGCGCCGCCTTCTCTTCCTTCGCAATCATGGTGCCGTCGCCCGAAGGCGCTCCTCTTGCACGAAGCGCGCAAGCGGCGACGTCAGGCCGCCGCCCGCTCGTCCGCTTCCGGTAAGGCGACGAAGTCGAGGTCGGAGCGCAGCCGCTCGAGGACCTCGATCGACGATCGGGCGAAATCCCTGAGACTCGGGTCGATCGCCGCCTCGTCGCGGAATTCGAAGCCGTCGTCGGTCTCGCGGATCGAGACGAGCTTCGTCTCGTCGTCTTCACGGAGCCGCACGATGGCGCATTCCGATCGGTCGCTGCCGTCCTCGGCCGGGTCCGGCAGCACGAAGACGAGTTCGCCTCCGGCCGCCTCCGCCGCGTATCGAACCGCCTCCGTCCAGGCGCGGCCCTCGGTGTCCGCGATCTCGAGCGCCATCTCCAACTCCAGTGTCGCCATGGACCACTCCGCTCTCCGCTGTGCCGGGGGCTCGCCGCCCGGCAATTCCATGACGGGCATATAACGTGCCCCATGGGGCGACAGTTCGATCCGATTCCGGTTTTTCTCTGACCCGCTGCTCCGCTTGCGCGCCGCCGCGGAACGGCTTGAAATGGCCACAACCACAAGAACCGCCGGCGCGGCGACGCCGGACGGCACCCGGGAGGCGCGCAATGCGGGGTTTGATGCAGGATTGGCCGCTGCTCTGCCACAGGCTGATCGACCATGCGGCGATCTACCATTCCGGGCGGGAGATCGTCTCCCGCTCGGTCGAGGGACCGATCCACAGAACCAACTACGCGCGGCTGCGGGAACGCGCGCTCGCCTGTGCGAAGCGGCTCGACGCCGGCGGGATCCGCGCCGGCGACCGCGTCGCGACGCTTGCCTGGAACACCTGGCGGCACATGGAGGTCTGGTACGGCCTGCTCGGCATCGGCGCGCTCTATCACACCGTCAACCCGCGCCTCTTCGAGGAGCAGATCGCCTGGATCGTGAACGATGCGGAGGACCGGATCGTGATGGCCGACCTCACCTTCGTGCCGCTCCTCGAGAAGCTGCGGGACCGGCTGCGGAGCGTCGAGCGCTTCGTGGTCCTGACCGACGCCGCCCATATGCCCGAGACCGCGCTCGATGCCGTGCCCTACGAGGAATGGCTTGCGGAAGCCGATTCCGACTTCGCCTGGCGCGCGCTCGAGGAGAATGCGGCCGCCGGCCTCTGTTACACGTCGGGGACGACCGGCCACCCGAAGGGCGTCGTCTATTCGCACCGCTCGAACGTCCTCCATGCGCTCACCTGCAACGCGCCGGACATGCTGGGCGTGAAGAGCGGCGACCGCGTCATGCCGGTCGTCCCGATGTTCCACGCCAACGCCTGGTCGCTGGCCTTCACCGGGCCGATGTCGGGCGCGGCGATGGTCATGCCCGGCCCGAAGATGGACGGCGCCTCGCTCTACGAGCTCCTCGATGCCGAGCGGGTCACGTTCACGGCCGCGGTGCCGACCGTCTGGCTGATGCTCCTGCGACATCTCGAAGAGACCGGCCGCGGGCTGCCCCATCTCCGGCGCGTGGTGATCGGCGGCTCCGCCTGCCCGCGCTCGATGACTGAGCGCTTCCAGGAGCGCTACGGCGTCGAGGTCGTCCATGCCTGGGGCATGACGGAGATGAGCCCGCTCGGGACGCTCTGCTCGCTGCTCCCGGAGCACGAGGGGCTGTCGGCGGAGGAGCGGCTCGACATCCAGGTCAAGCAGGGGCGGCCGCCCTTCGGCGTGGAGATGAAGATCACCGACGACGAGGGACGGCCGCTTCCCTGGGACGGCAGGACCTTCGGCCGCCTCAAGGTCCGCGGGCCGGCCGTGGCCCGGGCCTATTTCAAGGCCGAGGACGAACAGATCCTGGATCCCGAGGGCTTCTTCGACACCGGCGACGTCGCGCATGTCGACGCCAACGGCTTCATGCAGATCACGGACAGGGCGAAGGACGTGATCAAGTCCGGCGGCGAGTGGATCTCCACCATCGAGCTGGAAAATCTCGCGGTCGGCCATCCCGACGTGGCGGAGGCGGCCGTCATCGGCGTGCCCCACCCGAAATGGGACGAGCGGCCGCTCCTGGTGGTCGTCGCCAGGAAGGAGGCGCAGCCGACGCGCGATTCGCTGCTCGACTTCATCCGGCCGCAGGTCGCCGGCTGGTGGGTTCCGGACGACGTCGTGTTCGTGGAGGAGATTCCGCACACTGCGACCGGAAAGATCCAGAAGAGCGCCCTTCGCGCGGCCTTCAGGGACTACCGGTTGCCAACGGCCTGACGCTCCTCCAAATCTCCCGTTCGGCCTCGGAGGTGGTGAATGGGAGTGCTCGTCGACGCCCGCCGGTCGCGCGCGGCTGTCCTGTCGCGTCGACTGGGTGCGGTCGCGCTGCCCGTCCTCGCCCTCGGCGCGCTCGGCCACAGGCTCGGCGTGGTCGGCTCTGACGAACTGATCATCGTGATCGTCCTGGGCTTCGTGCTCGCGACGGCCGCGTTTGCAGCGGGCGTCTATGCGATCGCGGACATCTGGGTGTCGGGTGCGGAGGGCGTCGGGCATGCGATCGCCGGCATCGTCTACGCCATGCCGGCGCTCGCCCTTCTCGGCCTTTCCCTCTATGCGACCGCCGTCTACCCGGCGCTCGGGGACATCTCGACCGACTGGTCCGACCCGCCGCAGTTCACGGCGACCCCCGATTCGCTGCCGAGCGACGACATGGCCGCCTATGCGGACGAGCAGAACGCCGGCTATCCCGGCCTGACGGCCCGGCTCTACGGGGTCGATGTCGACCGGGTCTTCCGGGCGGTGGGGGATCTCGTCGAAGACCGGAACTGGGAGATCGTCGCCAGCGTCCCGCCCGACCAGGACGGGGCGCCGGGCACGCTCGAGGCGATCGCCCGCACCCCGATCTTCGCGTTCCTCGACGACGTCGCGATCCGGGTGGAGTCCACTGCCGAGGGGACGCGCGTCGACATGCGTTCCCGATCCCGGATCGGCGACGACGATCTCGGCCAGAACGCCCGTCGCATCCGCGCCTTCCTGGCGGATCTCGACACGGCTCTCGCGGGCCAGATCGAGCCCGCCGACCCCGAAAGTCCCGCGCCGTCCGACTGAGTGCGCGACCGAGTGCGCTCAGCCCGGCGCGAGCGCGTATCGGGCGGCGAGGTCGGGCGCCGCGCCGCAGGCGACGAGCCCGCGCGCGACGAGGTCCTGCAGGTGGGCGAGCGTCGACAGGCCGGCGGCGCCGTGGAGCCGCGGATCGACGTCCCGGTAGATCGCAGCGACGATCTCCGGAACCGTCTCGTCGCCCTTGGCGAGGCGGTCGAGGATCGCCCGCTCGCGCATGCGGCGGTGCGCCTTGAGGCCGCGGAGATGGCTGTGGGCGTTGCCGACCGCGCCGCCATGGCCGGGAAGGTAGCGGCTCTCGGGGCGGGCGAGGAGGACGTCGAGCGAGGCCATGTAGTCGCGCATCGACCCGTCCGGGGGCGCGACGACGGTGGTCGCCCAGCCCATGACATGGTCGCCGGAGAAGAGGATGTCGGTTCCGAGAAGCGCGAAGGCGAGATGGTTGTCGGCGTGGCCGGGCGTTGCCACCGCCTGCAGCCGGAACCCTTCGCCTTCGATGATCTCGCCGTCGCCGACCGGGCGGGTCGGGACGAAGGCCGTGTCGCCGGCGGCGTCGAGCCGGCCCGATCCCCCGACCGGATGGGCGCCCGGCGCCGGCCTGTGCGGCCCCGCGCCGTAGCTGGCGGCTCCCGTCTCCGCGGCGAGCGCGGCGGCGTTCGGCGAATGGTCGCGATGCGTGTGCGTCACGAGGATCCGGGTGATGGTCTCGCCGGACAGCGCGGCGCGCAGCGCGTGGAGATGGCCGGGATCGGCGGGTCCGGGATCGATTACCGCGACGCGGCCTTCGCCGACCACGTAGGTGTTGGTGCCGGCGAACGTGAAGGCGCTCGGGTTCGCCACCGTCATCCGCCGGATGCCGGGCGCGATCTCGACGAGCCTCCCGTAGGCGGGATCGAAGTCCCTGCTGAACTCGAGCGTCATCGCGATGGCGCTCCTCGGCGCTTGCGGCTCCTTCCGGGCCATGTATAGGCTGCGGCCCACTCACGGAAGGGAGATCGCTGATGAAAGCAGTCGCGTCGAGCGCAACCATGATCGAGCGGGTGGTGCCCGAGGAGGGTTCCGCTCGCCTCGCAGCCCAGATCGGGCTGGTGTTTTTCGGAACCCTGATCCTCTGGGCGTCCGCCAAGATCAGCGTTCCGTTCTGGCCGGTGCCGATGACGCTGCAGACCGGCGCGGTCGCCCTCCTTGCGGCGGTCTATGGCTGGCGGCTCGGTACGGCGACGGTGGTCGCCTACCTGCTCGAGGGCGCGCTCGGAATGCCGGTCTTCACCGGTTCGCCGGAGAAGGGCATCGGCCTCCTCTACATGATGGGCCCGACCGGCGGCTATCTCCTCGGCATGGTGTTCCAGGCGGCGGTGGTCGGCTTCCTCGCCGAGCGCCTCGCCGCGCGCGACCCGATCCGCCTGTTCGGAGCCATGCTCGTCGGCGAGGTGGTGCTCTTTGCCTGCGGCCTCGCGTGGCTCGGCACCCTGATCGGCTGGGACAAGCCGGTCCTGCAGCTCGGCCTCTATCCGTTCGTGCTCGGCGACCTCGTCAAGATCGCGCTCGCGGCGGGGCTCGCCTCGGCGGCGGGAAGGCTCGTCAGGCGCTGACAGATCCGAGGGCGTCGACCGGACGGCCGGCGCCCTCGATCCAGCCCTCCACGATCCCGTGGCAGGTCACCTTGGTCGGCATCGGGTAGCGCTCGTCGACCACGACATCGACGAGGTCGGGACGGACGTCGATGCAGATTTGGCGCGCATAGGGGCAGCGCGGGTGGAAGGGGCAGCCGCTCGGCGGATCGAACGGTGAGGGGAGTTCGCCCTCGAGCTTGATCTGCTCGCGCTGCTGGTCCGGATCGGCGACCGGCGTCGCCGAGAGCAGGGCCCGCGTATAGGGATGCTGCGGGGCCTCGAAGATCGCCTCCACCGGCGCGATCTCCGCCGGCCGGCCGAGATACATGACGAGCACCTCGTCGGCGACGAACCGCACCACCGAGAGATCGTGGCTGATGAAGACGTAGGTCAGGCCGAGCTCGTCCTGCAGGTCGGCGAGAAGGTTCAGGATCTGCGCCTGGATCGAGACGTCGAGCGCGGAGACCGGCTCGTCGAGCACGACGATCCGCGGCCGGAGCATCAGCGCGCGGGCGATCGCGATGCGCTGGCGCTGCCCGCCGGAGAACATGTGCGGATACCGGCCGTAATGCTCCGGGCGGAGCCCGACGCGGCGCAGCATGTCGAGCGCGCGCTGCCGGCGCTCGCCGGCCGGAAGCCGCGTGTTGATGACGAGCGGCTCCTCGAGGATCGTCCCGATCTTCTGGCGCGGATTGAGCGACCCGTAGGGATTCTGGAACACGATCTGGACGGTCCGCCGCAGGTCGCGGAGGTCGGACCGGCCGGCATGCGCGAGGTCCTTTCCCGCGATCCTGAGCGTTCCGCCGGACGGCGGCTCGATCATCGTGATGAGGCGCGCGAGCGTCGACTTCCCGCAACCCGATTCCCCGACGATCGCGAGCGTCCTGCCCTCTTCGAGCGCGAAGCTCGCGCCGGCGACGGCGTGCACCTCGGCGGGCGGGCGGAAGGCGCCGCGGCTGACGCCGTAGACGCGCGTGACGTTCTCGGCCTCGAGAAGGGCGGTCATGCGGCGGCTCTCTCCGTGTTGCGCGGATAGTGGCAGAGCGCCTCGCCGAGGGCCGGCGGCTGGCGGGGCGGATCCACCGTGCGGCAGAGGTCGGTCGCGAAGGCGCAGCGCGGGTTGAAGAGGCATGCCTCGGGCCGGTCGCCCTGGCCGGGAACGACGCCCGGGATCGCCGGCAGCCGGTCGCCGGTGGCGCGGTCTGGCAGCGCGTCGAGGAGCGCCACGGTGTAGGGATGATGCGGCGCGTGGAAGAGGCCGCGCACCTGCTGCCGCTCGACCTGCTGGCCGGCATATTGGACGACGACGCGGTGCGCCGTGCCGGCGACGACGCCCATGTCATGCGTGATGAGCACGAGGGCCATCCCGGTCTCCGCCTGCAGGCGCACCAGCAGGTCCAGGATCTGCGCCTGGATGGTGACGTCGAGCGCCGTCGTCGGCTCGTCGGCGATGAGGAGCTTCGGGCGGCAGGCGATCGCCATGGCGATCATGACGCGCTGGCTCATGCCGCCGGAAAGCTGGTGCGGGAAGGCGGCGAGCCGCTTCTCCGGGTCGGGCAGGCCCACCTCGCGCAGGAGCTCCACGCTCCGCTGCCGGCGCTCAGCCCGGTCGAGGCCGAGATGCGTCTTCAGCGCCTCTCCGATCTGGAAGCCGACGGTGAAGCACGGATTGAGGCTGGCGATCGGCTCCTGGAAGATCATCGTGATGTCCTTGCCGATCACCCGGCGCCGCTCGCGCCCCGACATCGATCTGAGATCGTGGCCGCCGAAGGCGAGCCGGTCGGCGGTCACATTCGCCGTCTTCGGCAGGAGACCCATCGCCGCCAGCATCGCGACCGACTTTCCGGAGCCCGATTCGCCGACGATCGCCACCACCTCGCTCGGATCGACGGCGAGGTCGATGCCGTCGACCGCCTTGAAGGGCCCGGCGGCGGTGGCGAAAGTGACGGTAAGGTTGCGGATCTCTAGCAGCGGCATGGCTGTCCTATGCATGGCCCGGCCGGACCAGTATAGGCAATAGGCAGGTCTCTTGCCGGATGAACCGCGTGGCCCTGGGCATGGAATCGAACGATAGGTTGCGCTCGGCCCGGGAGGGGGCGGGCGGACCGGAACCGGCCCCGGTTCCCGCGGGGCGGGCATCCGGCTCCCGGACGCCCGGGATCGCGGTTCTGATCCCGTGCTTCAACGAGGCCGCGTCGATCGCAGGCGTGGTCGAGGACTTCCGGGGAGCGTTCCCCGACGCGGCGATCTATGTCTACGACAACAATTCGAGCGACGGTACGGCCATCCTCGCCGCCCGTGCCGGTGCGATCGTCAGGCGCGAGCGGCTCCAGGGCAAGGGCAACGTCGTCCGCAGGATGTTCGCCGACATCGAGGCGGACATCTATCTCCTCGTCGACGGCGACGGCACCTATGACGCCGCCGACGGGCCGTCGATGGTGCAGGCGCTGGTGTCGGAGCGCCTCGATCTGGTGAACGGGCGCCGCGCGGCGCTGACGGGCGAGGCCTACAGGCTCGGGCACCAGTTCGGAAACCGGGCGCTCACCGGCATGGTGCGGGCGATCTTCGGCAAGCGCTTCCAGGACATGCTCTCCGGCTACAAGGTGTTCTCGCGCCGCTACGTGAAGAGCTTCCCGGGCCTCTCCCGCGGGTTCGAGATCGAGACCGAGCTCACGATCCACGCCCTCGAGCTCGACATGGGGGTCGCCGAGCTGCCGGTCTCCTATCGCGAGCGGCCGCAGGATTCCCCGAGCAAGCTCAACACGATCCGGGACGGCTTCCGGATCACCTACACGATCCTGCGGCTGGTGCGCGCCGAGCGGCCGCTCTCCTTCTTCCTCGTGCTCTTCCTGCTGCTTGCGGCGCTCTCCGTCGGATTGGCCGCGCCGCTCGCCGTCACCTATCTCGCCACCGGCCTCGTCCCGCGCCTTCCGACCGCGATCCTCGCCACCGGGACGATGCTTCTCGGGTTCCTCTGCCTCTTTGCGGGGCTCATCGTCGCCACCGTCACCCGCGGGCGGCGCGAGGCCAAGCGGATGCGCTATCTCTCGATCCCCGCCCCGGGGGCCCGCGCGCCGTCATGAGCGGAGCCGGATGCAGGACGGAGTTCCACCGGCTTCTGCGCTTCTCGGTGGTCGGGACCGGCGGCTTCCTCGTCGACGTCGCGGTGCTCCAGCTCTGCCTGTCGCTCGGGCTCGATCCCTATTCCGGGCGCGCGGTCTCGTTCCTGGCGGCGGTGACGTTCACCTGGGCGCTCAACCGCGCCTACACGTTCGATCCGTCCGGGCGGCCGATCGCGGTCGAGTGGGTCTCCTTCGTGGCGGCCTGCAGCGCCGGCGGCGCCGTCAACTACGCCGTCTACGCCGTCCTGGTGGCGAGCCTCGCGGCGCCGCCCGGCCTCGCCGTTGCCGCCGGCTCGCTCGCCGGGCTCGCCGTCAACTTCCTCGCAGCGCGGCGGATCGTCTTCCGGTAGCCCTCAGCTCCGCTTGAGCTTCGGGTCGAGCGCGTCGCGCAGCCCGTCGCCGACGAGGTTGATCGCGAGCACCGTGATCAGGATGGCGAGGCCGGGGAAGGTCACCACCCACCAGGCGCGCAGGATGAACTCGCGCGCTTCGGCGAGCATCGTGCCCCATTCCGGCGTCGGCGGCTGCGCCCCCATGCCGAGGAAGCCGAGCGCGGCCGCGTCGAGGATGGCGTTCGAGAAGGAAAGCGTCGCCTGCACGATGAGCGGCGCGAGACAGTTCGGCAGGATCGTCTTCAGCATCAGCCGGATCGGTCCGGCGCCCGCCACCCGGGCCGATACCACGTAGTCCTTCCCGATCTCCGTCATCACCGCGGCGCGCGTGAGCCGGACGAAATGCGGCTGGAGGACGAGCGCGATGGCGATCATGGCATTGAGGAGGCCGGGGCCGAGCACGGCGACGAGCACGAGGGCGAGGAGCAGAGAGGGGAACGCCAGGATCACGTCCATGATCCGCATGATCACGGTGTCCACCCAGCCGCGGAAGAAGCCCGCGACGAGACCGATCAGGATGCCGCCGGTGAGCGCGATCACGACCACGACGACGCCGATGAAGAGCGAGAAGCGGGCGCCGTAGACCAGGCGGGAGAGAATGTCCCGGCCGACCGGGTCGGTGCCGAGCGGGAAGGCGGCGCGTCCGGCATCCGTCCAGGCCGGCGGCAGCAGGATCGCGTCGCGGAACTGGTCGTTCGGCCCGTGCGGCGCGATGAGCGGGGCGGCGAGCGCCGCCAGCACGAGGAGGCAGATGACGGCGAGGCCGATGAGAGCGCCGCGGTTCTCCGAGAAGTAGTGCCAGAATTCCGCAAGCATTGCGCGGCGGGCGCGCCGCTCGGATTCGACGACCGCGTTGTCTGCCGCGACGTCCGCCATGCGCCCTCAGAGATGCCGGATGCGGGGGTTGATCAGCCCGTAGAGCAGATCGACCGTTAGGTTGACGAGCATGATGATCCCCGCGATCACCAGGAGCCCTCCCTGGATCACCGGATAGTCGCGCCGGAACACGGAATCGACCATCCACTTTCCGATGCCGGGCCACGAAAAGATGGACTCGGTCAGGATGGCGCCGGCGAGGAGCACGCCTGTCTGCAGGCCGATCGTCGTGATCACGGGGATGAGCGCGTTCCGCAAAGCGTGGACGGAGACGACCCGGAACGGCGAGAGGCCCTTGGCGCGCGCGGTGCGGACATAGTCCTCCCCGAGCACTTCGAGCATGGCGGAGCGGGTCTGGCGGGCGATCACGGCGAGCGGGATCGTCGCGAGCACGATCGCCGGCAGGACGAGGTGGCTCAGGGCCGACCGGAAGGCGCCCGCCTGTCCGGAGATGAGCGAGTCGATCAGCATGAATCCCGTCACCTGCGGGAAGTAGTAGAGAAGCGAGATCCGGCCCGAGACGGGGGTCCAGCCGAGCACGCCCGAGAACAGGATGATGAGGAGCAGGCCCCACCAGAAGATCGGCATCGAATAGCCGACGAGGGCGATGCCCATGACGATCTGGTCGAACCAGGATCCCCGCTTCACGCCGGCGATCACGCCGGCGGGAATGCCGACCAGCACGGCGATCAGGATGGCGCAGATCGACAGCTCCAGCGTCGCCGGAAAGAGGGTGAAGAACTCCTGCAGAACGGGCCGCTTGGTCACGATCGACTGGCCGAGATCGCCCGTCAGAATGCCGCCGAGATAATCGAGATACTGCACGACGAGCGGCCGGTCGTAGCCGAGCGCGTGCATGATCTGGGCATGGCGTTCCGGCGACATCACCCGCTCGCCGGACATCAGCATCACCGGATCGCCCGGAAGCAGCCGGATGAACGAGAACGCGATGACCGAGACCCCGATGAAGGTCGGGACGAGGACCAGGACTCTTCCGAGCAGGAACCGGAGCATGAGAATGTTTCGAACGGAACGGCCGGCGGATCAAGCCGCCGGCCGCCGGGGAGGGGGCGGGGGTGCGGTCCCGCTCCCCTCCCGACCGCTCACTCGGAGATGTCGACGCCGTCGAAGCGGTGGTAGCCGAGCGGATCCTGGACGAAGCCGCTGACCTTCTTGCTCATGGGCATGAAGACGAGGGAGTGGTCGATGGTCGCCCACGGCGCCTCGCGCTTGAAGACGACCTGCGCCTCCTCGTAGAGCTTCGTGCGCTCGGCCTGGTCGGCGGTCGCCTTCGCCTTCGAGACGAGGTCGTCGAATTCCTCGTTGCACCATTGCGCGCGGTTGTTGCCGCCGACCGCGTCGCAGCCGAGGAGCGTGTCGAGGAAGTTGTCCGGGTCGCCGTTGTCGCCGGTCCAGCCGAGCATGACGGCGCCGTCGCGGTCCTTCGCCTTGGAGCGGTCGAGATATTCCGCCCATTCGTAGGTCACGATCTCGGCCTTGACCCCGACCTCGGCGAAATCGGCCTGGATCAGCTCGGCCGCGCGCCGCGCGTTCAGCATGTAGGGCCGGGCGACCGGCATCGCCCATACCTTCATCGAGAGGTTCTGGACGCCGGCATCCTGCAGCATCTTCTTGGCCGCTTTCGGATCGTAGGCATCGTCCTGCACGGCGTCGTTGTAGGACCACATGGTCGGCGGGATCGGGTTCTTGGCGACGGTGGCCGCGCCCTGGAACACGGCGTCGACGATCGCCTGCTTGTTGATCGCCATGTTGAGCGCCTTGCGGACGGCCACGTTGTCGAACGGCGCCTGCGTGGTGTTGTAGGCGAGATAGGCGACGTTCAGCCCCTCCTGCTCCATCACCTGCAGGTTCGGGTCCGCCTTGAGCCCCTCGACGTCGGCCGCGTTCGGGTAGGGCATGATGTGGCACTCGCCCGCCTTCAGCTTCTGCGCGCGCACGGCGGCATCGGTCGTGATCGCGAAGACGAGATCGTCGATCTTCTCCTTGCCGCCCCAGTAATCGGCATTGGCCTTGTAGCGGATCACCGCGTCAGGCTGATAGGCCACGAACTGGAACGGCCCGGTGCCGAGCGGCACCTGGTTGAGCTGTTCCATCTTGCCGTCCGCCGCGAGCTTGTCGGCGTATTCCTTCGACATGATGGAGGCGAAGTCCATGCCGAGATCGGCGAGGAACGGCGCTTCCGGATGGGTCAGCGTGAACTTCACCGTCATGTCGTCGACCTTCTCGATCGACTTGATGAGATCCGGGAAGCCCATGCCGGCGAAATATTCCCAGCTCGCGCCCGGCACGTACTGGTTCCACGGATTGTCGGCCTTCAGCTGCCGCTCGAACGAGAAGATCACGTCGTCGGCGTTCAGCTCGCGGCTCGGCGTGAAGAACTCGGTGGTCTGGAACTTCACGCCCGGGCGCAGGTGGAAGGTGTATTCGAGCCCGTCGTCGGAGACATCGTAGCTCTCGGCGAGGCCGGGTTCGAGCTCGGTCGAGCCGTGCTTGAACTCGAGGAGCCGGTTGTAGACGGTGCGCGAGGCGGCATCGAAGGTCGTGCCGGCAGTATAGAGCGCAGGATCGAAGCCTTCCGGGCTCGCCTCGGAGCAGTAGACGAGCGTCTTGGCCGAGGCTGCGCCGGCGAGGAGCGCGACGAGGCTTGCGCCGAGAAGCGCGGATTTCAGCGTTCGCTGGAACGTCATGGGGGGACACCTCCCGTCCGGGATTTCAGCGAGAGCAGGCACCCCGCCGGCTCTCCTGCCCCTAAACTAAGGCCGGAAGCCGGTGGGAAATCAATGGGAGGTGGCGGCAAAGCGCCGGCTATCGCGTTTCCGGAAGGTTTCCGCGTTTCAGCCGTGTTTCGTCCGTGTTTCGAGTGGGGCGAAGGGGCGGGACGGCCGCCGCCACCCCGCCCCTTCGCCGCGTCTCTCTCCCCCTCGCCGCAGAGACTACGACCGGCCGCCCGCCGGCACGGCCACCCACGACGCCGGCCGGGGCCGCCGCGGGCTAGGGCGTCGGCGGCACCGGGCCCACGACGCCGGCCATCGTCAGCAGATCGGCCATCCGGAACGCGCCGCCGTCCGGCCGCCATTTCGGGTGCTGGCGCAGATAGGAGCTGCGGTCGCCTTGGAGCAGCCCGACGAAGACCTCCGCGACGATCCGGCCGCCGACCTCGCCGAGACGCTCGCCGCCCGTCTGCACGGCCGCCTCGCGGAGGATGTAGAACCAGAGCGGCGTCTCCTCGGCGAGCCGGGGGTCGACCGCGCCTATGTCGGCGAGATCGGCCGCGCTCAGCGGATCGAGCCCGAGATAGCGGGCGACCGCCTGCCCCGACGGCAGCCCGAAGGCGAGCCCGCGCATCAGGTTGCGCTGCGCGAGCGATTGCGGCTCGCCCGCCGGGATGCCCGGCAGGTCGAAGAGCCCGCCGGAGAGCACGGTGTCGATCTTCTTGCTGTGGGCGAGATTGCCGTCCCCGAAGTCGAAGAAGCTCTGCCAGTCGACGAAGCGCCTGGCGGCGCGGCGGCCCCCGCGCAGATCGTTCGGGTCGGCGGGATTCTCTCCCGGCGGGAGGGGATCGTTGAAGATCGGCGCCGCGAACGGCCCGCCGTCCGGCGGTCCGAAATTCGCCCGGTAGCCGGGCCGCACCAGGCTGTGGCCGAAACGGTAGGTGGCGACCGAGAATTCCGCCGGGATGAAGGGCAGGTTGTCCCAGTCGAACACCTCGCAGGGGCGGGAGAGCACCGCCTCGACCGGTCCCGCGCCGACGATCAGCGGCAGGAATTCGTGCAGGATGATCCACTGATAGTGCCACCGCACCAGCCGCTGCGCCTCCTCGAAGCGGCGGTCGGAACCGCGGATCGTGTCCGGCACGGCGGCGAGCGTCGCATTGTGGAACTTGAGGATGGCGAGGTGGAGCTGCGAGATGATCAGGTTCTCGTCGTTCCGGGGGTCGCCGAGGATCGCCGTGTTCTGGCCGTTGCGGGGCACGTCGAAGCGGGGCGTCCCGTCATTGCTCGCCGCCTCCGAGCCGGGGATCGCCTCGACCAGCATCGTGGTGCGGCCGTCCTCGACGGTCTGGTCGTAGAGGTGCGGGGACGCTCCCGGCCCCGAGCCGTAGACGCTGTCGAGCTCGAAGGCGGGCGTCCGGAAATTGGTGATGGCCTCGGGATCCTGCTGGCGCTCCAGGCTCGACGTCGGATCGAAGGTGATGTCGTGGTCGAGGAACTGGCCGAGAAACGTGATGCCCGAAGGCATCGCCGGGTTGTCGGGATTTGCGGCTCCCCCGCCGTCCATGATGCCGCCCTTCTCGCCCACCTCGGAGAGGGCCGCCTTCATGGTCGGATCCTGGAAGTCGCCCTGCGGCGGCAGGGTCGGGAACAGGCGCCCGAACCGGCCCGAATTGTAGTAGCGCGATTGCGGCGGGTTCATGCCGCGGGTGAAGACCATTCCGTGTCGCAAGGTACCCTCCCTCCCGTCTGCAACAAGGGCGGGTAAGATACGCCTAATGCAACTAAAAATAAATGATCTGTCCGATTGCACGCGCCGCGTGTGGCGGCGGGGCGGCCCGGAATGTCAGAGCCAGCGGCGGCGCTTGAAGTACCAATAGGGCAGGATGGCGGATGCGATCATGAGCAGGAGCGCGAACGGATAGCCGAGCCGCCAGCCGAGTTCCGGCATGAGCTCGAAGTTCATGCCGTAGATCGACGCGATGAGCGTCGGCGGCAGGAAGATCACCGCCACGACGGAGAAGATCTTGATGATCGCGTTCTGCTCGATGTTGAGGAGGCCGAGCGTGGCGTCGAGCAGGAAGTTGATCTTCTGCGCCAGGAAGGTCGCGTGATCGGAGAGCGGCGCGATGTCCCGCGCGACGGTGTCGAGACGGGCCCGCAGCGAATCGGTGACCTGGGGGACCGTCGCGGCGGCGGCGAAATGGGTCAGCCGGCCGAGGCTCACCAGCGCCTCGCGCACCTTCGAGGTGAGATCGCCCTTGCGGCCGATCTGCCGCAGGACCTCTTCGAAGTCCGGCCGGTCCTGCGCGCGGATGCTGGTGTGCTCGAAGATCGTCCGCGACAGGCCGTCAACCTCCGAGGCGACGACTTCCAGCACGTCGGCCAGGCGGTTCACGATCGCGTCGAGGAGACCGACGAAGGCGGTCTCCACGCCCGTCTGCCCCGCGCCCGGCCGGGCCGCCATTCCGGCGAAGATCTCGAACGCCTTCGGCGCGGCGTGGCGGACGGTGATGAGCCGCTCGGGCGAGAGGATGAAGGTGACCGGCGTCCCGACGGGCATGGAGGTCTCCGTGCCCGCGAGGACGGTCGCCGTCATGTAGAGCGTGTCGTTCTCGTGATAGAGCCGGGAGGAGACCTCGATCTCGGCCATCTCCTCGGGCGTCGGCACATTGATCCCGAGCGTGCCTTCGAGAACGGCCTCGTCCTGCTGCGTCGGCGCGAGGAGGTCGATCCAGACCGCCCGCCGGATCGTCTCCGGCGAGACCTCGCAGGGAACGAGGGTATCGGGTCCGCAGGTGTAGAGCCGGATCATCCGGCCCTTTTCCTCGAAACGGAAGCCGCCGTCGAGTGGCCCGGAGAGGCCGCGTTCCGGGCCGGCACAGGGGGCGCCCCGGGCGTTCCCGCGCAGGCTTGCAGGGCATCGGAACTGTCGTTATATGACCGCTCCGGTTGGCGGAGTGTAGCGCAGCCTGGTAGCGCACCTCGTTCGGGACGAGGGGGTCGCAGGTTCAAATCCTGCCACTCCGACCATTCGGATCGCCTTGGCCGTTTCCCGAGAACGGCCCCCCAGGGACAGTCGAATTCGCGCCGTCGCGGCGCATCCTTCCGCAAGGAATGCGCATTCCTGCCTGTCCGGTCCCGCCCTGTCCTTCGACTTCGATCCGTCGACCGGGAACAGTCATCCCCGCCCGGCGGCGCGTTGCGGAAACATTCAATTAAGTAGAATCCGAGCGGATCCGTAGACGCACTGTTTGCCAGCGCCGTACGCTCGCCATGCCGGACTAGTATACGGCTTCGGCGATCCGGACGGACTGAAGACATGGCGATACGGGAACCGGCAGGCCGCGACCTGCCGGGTGCAATTGTGCTCGGCGGGGCGCTCGGAAGTCTCGCGGCCGCGCGGTCGCTCGGGCGGCGCGGCATTCCCGTGGCCTTCCTGACCCACGACAACGTGCTGCCGCGATTCTCGCGCTACGTGGTGCGCTTCGCCTCCTGGCCCGGCCCGGAGGATCCGGCGGCGGAGGCCTTCCTGCTCGGCCTTGCCGCGCGCGAGAAGCTCCGGGGCTGGGTCGTGATCCCGGGCGGCGACGCGGAGATGCGCTTCGTCGCGGAGCACCACGCGCGCCTCTCGACGGCGTTCCGGCTGGTGACCCGCCCCTGGGACATCATGCGCTGGGCCTACGACAAGCAGCTCACCTATGCGCGCGCCGCCGCCGCGGGCCTCGACTTTCCGCGGAGCTTCTATCCGCGCGACCGGAGCGAGATCGAGGGGCTGCCCTGCCGGTTCCCGGCCATCCTGAAGCCGAGGAAGCGGGAGGTCCGGAACGCCTTCACGCTCGCCAAGGCGTGGCGGGCGGACGACCGCGAGCGGCTGCTCTCCCTCTACGACAAGGCGGTCGCGCTCGTCGGCCCGGAGGCGATCGTCGTCCAGGAGCTCGTCCCGGGCGACGGTTCGACGCAGTTCTCCTATGCGGGCCTCTGGCGGAACGGCGCGCCGGTCGCCTCCATGGTCGCGGTGCGCCGCCGGCAATATCCGATCGAGTTCGGCTACACGAGCACGCTCGTCCGCTCGGCGGAGGAGCCGGAGGTGACGGCCGCGGCCGAGCGGTTCCTCCGCCCGCTCGGCTATCACGGGCTGGTCGAGATCGAGTTCAAGCGCGACGGGCGCGACGCGCGCTTCAAGCTGCTCGACGTCAATGCGCGGATCTGGAACTGGCTCTCGCTCGGCGCCGCGGCGGGCGTGGATTTCGCCTATCTCGCCTGGCAGCTCGGGGTCGGGCTCCCGGTCGAGCCGGCGCAGGGGATTGCCGGGACGAGCTGGGTGCACGTGCCGCGCGACATCGCCGCCGGCCTCTACGAAGTGGCGGCCGGGTGGACGCGCCTCGGCGATTGGCTCGGCAGCTATCGCGGGCGCGTCGAGCCCGCGGTCTTCGCCTGGGACGATCCGCTCCCGGCCGTGATGGAGCTTCCGCTCGTCTGCTACCGGGTCCTGACGCGGCGCGCGCCGGCGGCAATCGCAAACCGGTTCGGCATGCGCTTCCGCGCCGCCCCGCCGGACACGCTCTCCGCGCCGCGCGAGTGAACGGGCCGGCCGGGTGGCCTCAGCTCACCCGGTTGGCCGCGATCGTGAGGTGGGGGAAGGCGCCGGCCGCCGCCGCAGCGAGATCGGGCGTGACCGCATCGGCCCAGCGCATGCCGAGAATGCCGCCCTGCGTCGCCCCGGAGACGAGATTGTTCGCGACGAGCGCCGCGCCGGCGCCTTCCACGACGCTGACGGCGATGCCGATCCGCACGCGCCGGATCGTGTTGCCGGTCGCGGTCACGTCGCGGAGATAGGGCCCCCAGCCGAGCTGCAGCCCGAGCCAGGCGTTCTCGACCACATTGCCGGTGATCGCCATGTCGGCTTCTGCCGAAATTCCCGCCCCGGATGGCTCGCCGCCGTTCGGCAGCCGCGTGTGGCCGCGGATGTTGCGGACGACGTTGCCCGAGCAGGTCCCGAGCCTGCCGCCATATTCGAGGAAGTTCGCGAACGAGATGCCGACGGCGGCATCGTCCACGAGATTGTTCGCGACGATCGCGCCCTCGAAGGCGAATTCGACATAGAGCGCGGTCTCGCCGGAGCGGGTCAGGATGTTGCCGGTGACCTGCAGGTTGTCGGACGAGAAGCAGCGGATTGCGGAGAAGTCGCAATCGTCGACGCGGTTGTCGGCGACGACGACGCCGTTCGCCTTGGCGAGGTTGATGCCGTTGCCATGCTGGCCGGTGCCGCCGGACCGGGCGCGGATCCGGCTCACCCGGTTGCCGCGCACGATCGTGTCGTCCGCCCCCGCATCGAGCCGCTGGACGAGGATGCCGCCGTCGCCGCAATCGGCGACGACGTTGCCGGCGACGGTGAGGCCGCGCGAATCGACGAGGTCGATCCCGGCGGCGCGCACCGCGCCGACGCGCGTGCCCTCGATGCGCCCGGCGCAGCCCGTCAGCGCTATGCCCGCGCCGGCGCTCGCCGCGACGTCGCAATCGTCGATGGCGAGGTCGCCCACGTCCCGGCAGTCGACGAGCGCCTTCACGTCGCCGCCGAGCGGCCGGTCGCCGCCTTCGATCGAAAGCCCCTGCAGCCGGCATCGCCTGGTATGCGCGGCCCTGAGCATGTGGCGGCCGCCGCCGAACACCAGCCGGGTCTCGCCCGGAATGCCGATGATGTGGGCGCTCGGGGTGAGGTCGATCTCGGCGATCTCGTAGCGGCCCGGCGGCATGAAGACCGGCCGGCCGGTGGCCTCCGCCCGCACCAGCGCGTCGCGCAGCGCCGCGCTCTGGTCGCGGCCGGCATTGGGCCTGACGGCCTCGCCGGGGTCGAACGTGCCCCTGATGTCGGCGATCCTCGAGCCGGCGCTGCTCGCGCCCGCCGCCGCGGGACCGAGGCACAATCCGGCGACGAGCGCGCGTCGGCTGAGATGAACGGACATTGCCGTGTGATGCCGCATCCGGCGCGCGGATGCATGCGCCGGATTAGGACATCGTTAACCGCCGCGGTTCTGCCCGCGCGCGCCGAGCAGGGAGGCGACCGCCTCCTCGACTGCGGCCGGCGCGGTCGTGCGTCCGTCCGCCACCGCCTGCTCGAGCCCGCGGAGCGCCGCCCTCTGCGCGGGCGGGACGAGCGCCTGCCGCATCCGCTCGTCGAGAAGGCTTCGGAACCAGCGCACGGACTGCTCGGCGCGGCGTGCCGCGAGCGAGCCGTCGGCGCGCCGGCGCGCGGCGATGTCCCGGATCGCCGCCCAGAACGCCTCGATGCCGATGCCCGCGAGGCCGGACAAGGTGAGGACCGGCGGCGCCTCGCCGGTCCGGGAGAACAGGATGCGGAGTGCCGCCCGGTACTCGGCGGCGGCCGCACCGGCGCGCGCGGCGTTCTCGCCCTCCGCCTTGTTGATGGCGATGAGGTCGGCGAGCTCCAGGAGGCCCTTCTTGATGCCCTGCAGCTCGTCGCCGGCGCCCGGGAGCATGAGCGCCACGAACACGTCGACCATGTCGGCGACCACGGTCTCGGACTGGCCGACCCCGACTGTCTCCACCACCACGACGTCGAAGCCCGCGGCCTCGCAGAGGAGAAGCGCCTCGCGGGTCTTGCTCGCGACGCCGCCGAGCGTGCCGGCCGCGGGCGAAGGGCGGATGAAGGCGTTCGGGTCGACGGCGAGCTTCGCCATCCGCGTTTTGTCGCCGAGGATCGAGCCGCCGGTCCGGCGCGAGGAGGGATCGACCGCGAGCACGGCCAGGCGGTGGCCGGCGCCGGTCAGCATGGTGCCGAAGGCTTCGACGAGCGTGGACTTGCCGACCCCCGGCACGCCGGTCAGGCCGATGCGGACAGCCTGCCCCGTCCGGGGGAGCAGCCGCTCGAGGAGCGATGCTGCCGCGATCCTGTGGTCCGCGCGGCGCGATTCGACGAGGGTGATCGCGCGTGCGAGCGCGGCACGCGAACCGGCCGCCACGCCTTCCGCAAGCGCGCCGACATCGGGTCCGGTCGGGGCCGGCCCGGCCGGATCGCGCCTATCCCGCATCGGTCGCCGCCGCTCCGTCCCGGCGCCTCACGGTGAGCCTTATGCCGTTCGCGGAGCGGAGCGTCAGCCGCCCGATCGGCTCCGGCACATGGCCTTCGACGGGCGCGAAGCGGAAGTCGCGGCAGAGCGCGGCGATGATCAGCACCGCCTCCTGCATGGCGAAGGACGCGCCGAGGCAGACGCGCGGTCCGGCGCTGAAGGGAAGATAGGCGCAGCGCACCGATTCCTTCGTCTCCGCCCGCTGGAACCGGTCCGGATCGAACACGTCGGGCCGGTCCCAGAGCCGCCGGTGCCGGTGCAGCATCCAGGGCGCGATCATGACGACGGAGCGCGGCGGCAGGACCTTGTCCCGCATCGTCTCGCGGCGCGTCGCGTCGCGCCCGTAGAGATAGACGGGTGGATAGAGCCGGAGCGTCTCGCGGAAGACGTCGCGCGCGAAGCGCAGCTTCCGCATGTCGGAAAATTCCGGCTTGCGGTCGCCGAAGGCGGCGGCGGCCTCGCGATGGAGCCTGTCCTGCACGTCCGGCCGCATGGCGATCAGGTAGAGCGCCCAGGCGAGCGCCGAGGCCGAGGTCTCGTGGCCGGCCAGGAACAGCACACCGACCTCGTCGACGAGCTCCCTGCGGCTGAACCGCTTGCCGGTCTCCGGATCCTGCGCATCGAGGAGGGAGGCCAGGATGTCGCGCCCGGGCACCGGAGCGCCGGCCGCCCTTGCGGCAAGGCGCTCGTCGATCGCCTGCTCCAGCAGCCTGCGGATCACGCGGCCGGCGCGGGCGGCGCGCCAATAGCCCGGGAAGATCAGCGCCGGCAGCCCCGCCATCGCCCAGAGGCCCTGGACATAGGCGAGTTCCTGGAACTTTCCGAACGAGCGGAAGATGAGCTCGGCCTCGTGCCGCTGGAACGGACGCGAGAAGATCGTCCGGAAGATGATGTCGGCGGTCACGTGCGTGGTCTCGACGTCGATCGCGACCGGCTCTCCCGGCGCGGCACGGCCAAGCCTGTCGGCCATCGCGTCGACCGCGTCGCGCATGAGCGTGAAGACGTCCTGCACGCGTGCGGCCTCGAAGGCGGGGTTCAGCATCCGGCGCTGCCTTCGCCAGGCCTCGCCGTTGGCGATGAAGATGCCGTTCCCGATCAGCGAATCGAGCATCCTGCCCATCGAGTCGCTCTTCGGGAAATGCTCGGCGTCGGTGACGAGGACGCGGTCTATGAGCTCGGCCTCATTGACGAAGTAGACGCTGCGGAGCGGCGTCCAGATCCGGCCCATGCGCATCCCGTAGCTGCGCTCGTAGACGACGGAAAGCGCCGAATGGCGGACCTTGCCGAGGCGCGCCAGGAGCGAGAGCTTCCTTTCCTGGGCCGGCGGCTTGGGCGGGCAGAACTCGGTCATCGGCGGAAGAGCTTCAGCCCGGCATAGTCCTTGACCCCCTGCCGGTGCGCGTACCGCCCCGGCAGCGTCAGCGGGCCGGCCGTGATCGCGAAGAAGTCGTACTCGCCCCGCCGGTCGCCCGCCATCAGATACTGGAAATGCATGCGCGCCCAGTCGCGCTTGATGCGCGCATAGGTCTTCGCCTCGATGATCTCGGCCATCCGCATGTTGAGGAGCTTCGGCCAGGCTTCGCGCCCGTCCGGCCGGACGAAGGAGGGATCGAAGATCCGCACCGGATCGACCATCGCGTAGCAGGCGCCGTCGGTCGGCGCGGAAAAGTCGAGCCAGGGCACGTCGCTCGATGCGAGCTCGCGGACCTCGCGGCGGAACCGCTCGGCTTCCGGCATCAGGCTCAGCATGGAGACCGTCGTGCCGAGCGTGAGCACCGCCAGCCGGGTGTCCTTCCCGGCGATGCCGGGATCGATCCGCAAGGCTCGGGCCGCGGCCGAAACGGCGAGCGGCGTGCCGAGGCTGTGCCCGACGACGAGCACCTCGTCGGCGTCGCCGGAATTCACCGCCTCCACGATCATTCGCGCGAAGGCGTCCCGGCGGTCCTCCAGCCCGGCCACCCGGTCCCGTGCATCGCGCACCGTGAACGCGTAGATGCGGCCGAGCCAGTAGACGTTGAGCCGCTTCTCGTAGCGGTGTCCGAGCACGAGCACGGCCGCCACCGCGGCGAGCGAGGCGGCCCACCGCAGAGGTTCGGGCGTCCCGAAGGCGGCGAGTGCCGTCCAGATGCACCAGGCTGCGAGCACGGCCAGCGCGACCTGGAGCAGGATGTAGAGGGCCGCGAGCGAGCCTGTGATCGCGAGCGGCCAGCTGATCCTGCCCGAGCGGCCGATGACGCCCGTGCGCATCATCGTCCAGTAGGCCCAGAGGGAATCGAGCCAGATCCGGACCTGGCTGCGCGGCCAGTGCGCCCGTATGATGTCGTCCCAGCGCAGGAAGTCGTAGCGGGTCTCCGTCGGCATCCCGCCGATCTCGGCCTTGACCGTCCAGGTCTGGACCAGCGGGTCCGTCGTCTTCCTTCGTCCGACCTCGATCCGCTCGCCGGTGGCTTCCGCGCGTCGCGCGGCTTCGGATCGGTACAGCCGGTGATAGAAGGCGGGTCCGCGCGGATCGAACCCGCTCAGATAGAGAACGTGCCGCCGCCGGACGCGGGCAAGCGTCGTCTCGGCGCTGTCCGGATCGCGGTCCGGGGCGACGACGGCGCGCTCGTTCATTGCGACCGGCACGGGAAGGGCGGCATCATGCCCTTCGCTTACCAGAACGGCACACGCTCACAAAGCCGGGTGGGGCGCCGCTCCGGCGGACAGGGCAGGTGGTCCGGCGCCGTTCCTACAGGAAGCGCACGGGGCTCCCGAGCTCGACGCCGGGGAACACGGTCTCCGCGACCACCTGCGGGCTCACTTCGAACATGTCCCGGATCAGCCAGCCGAGATAGCGCCTGACGTCGTCCGTCGGCATCAGGTCGCGGTCGTCGAGAAGATTGCCCTCGGCGAGCCCGGGCCAGCGCGTCGTCAGAACTTTGCCGCCCGCGCCGCCGGCAATCGCACCGCCGGCGACGATCATGGCGCCGCCGGTGCCGTGGTCGGTCCCCAGATTGCCGTTGAGGCGGACCGTCCGCCCGAACTCGCTGACGGCCACCACCGTGGTGCGCGCCCAATCGGGGCCGAGCCTGTCGCGCAGGGCCGTGACGGCGACGTTGAGGCTCTTCAGCGGCGCGCGGATGGTGACGTCCTGGCCGATATGGGTGTCCCATGCCGGCAGCGAGAAGACGGCGATCCGCGACGAATCGGCGAGCGCGCGCCCGGCGAGGTCGGCAAGCGCCTGCAGGCCCCTGACCCGGTCCGCCTCCTCGCTTCCGCCTTCATCGTCCGCCGCCGCCATCGCCTCCGCGAAGGCTCCGGAGAAGGTCGCGTCGTCGTGGTAGAGCGCCTGCAGCCAGCGCGCGTTCTCCTGGACGGTCGAGACCCGCGTGTTGGGGCGCCAGCTTCGGACCGGCGCCTCCCCGCTGAGGATCAGCGAGGGCAGATCGGAGACGTCGAGCGCGGTCGCCTGGCCCTCCGGGAGCTTGGTCAGGAGCCGGTTCAGCCAGCCGTCGTTCTCGGGCCGCCCCTCGCCGCCGGTCTCGAGAATGTCCTGCCCCTCGAAATGCGACCGGCTGCGGTAGGGGGTCGATACCGAATGCACGATCGCCATCTCGCCCTTCCGGTAGAGGGCGGCGAGATCCGCGAGTTCCTCGCGCACGCCGAAATGTCCGTCGAGGTCGATCAGCCCGTTGTCCGGCGTGCGCGCGCGGTCGCCGCGCAAGGCATGGAAGGCCGGGTCGCCGTAGGGCTGGATCGCCTCGAGCGAATCCATCGCGCCGCGGAGGATGATCACGACCAGCCGGTTGTCGGTCGCCGCCTGGGCGAGCGTCAGCTTCGGCGAGGCGACGGTGATCCCGCATCCGAACAGGCCACCGAGCACGGTCCTGCGTGTGATCATGGCCTATCTCCTGTTGAAGGCAGGGCTGGCGAGGGCGAGGAAGATGCCCTGCTCCCGCGTCGGCGCGGTCGCGATCACGCGCAGCATCTCGTCGGAAGCCGACGATCCGAGCGTCTCCTTGGCGAAGGTCACCGGGTCCCGGTTGCGGCCGAGCTGGTGGGCCGCATAGAGCAGCCAGTTGAGGCGTGTCGTCAGCATCAGGCCGTTCAGCCATTGCGCGTTGGTGTCCGGCCAGCCGTCCGGCTGGCTCGCCATCCAGAGCGGCTGCAGCATGCTGCGCATCCCGGCGACCGTCCAGGGATTGTCGCGCGGCCCGTCCGGAACCGGGTCGGCGAGCTTCGCAGGATCCGGGTCGAGCGCCCTCAGCGTGGAGATGACCAGGTCGAAGGGCGACTTCACCTTCGAGCCGAAGGCGGTCCAGGCCTCCTCCAACCCGACGAGCGCCTCGTAGACCGGCATGAGCGCGCCGTCATGCTCGATGAACGCCTTCTCGAGGGCGGCGACCGTCTGCTCGGGCGGGTCGTCGGCTACGAAATGCCGCGCGAGCTTGGTCGCGACGAAGCGGGCGGTCGCGGGATGCCGCGCTATGTCGCGGAGCGCCGTCTCGGCATCCTCCGGCGAGGCTTCCGGTCCGGAATAGGTCTTGCCGAGAACGGTCTTCGGTCCGGGCTCGGCCGCCGCGATCGCGAAGCGGGCGAGGCCCGTGTCCCGTGCCACGGTCCAGCCGCTCAGGACGAGCGCGAGCTGCACGACGTCGTTCTGGTTGTAGCCGCCCTCCACGCCGAGGCTGTGCAGCTCGAGAATCTCGCGGGCGAGGTTCTCGTTGTAGCCGCGGCCGGTCCTGCGTCCCGCCCGCGAGTTCGGTCCGATCGAGGTCACCTGGTTCAGGTAGTACATCATGATCGGGTGCAGGCTGGTCGCCACCAGCATGTCGGCGAAGGAGCCCTTGACGTGGGGGCGGATCGCCTCGACCTGGTAGGGGCCGACCCAGCCGGCAAGCGGCACCTTCGCGCTCACCGTGAAGTGGTTGGTCCAGAACGCGACCAGCCGCTCGAAGAACGGGGAGGGGCTCTCCACGACGGCGGTGACGTAGGTATGCTGCTCTTCCGTGCGCGCGGCGGTCAGCTTGAGGCGCGCGGCCATCTGCGCTTCCGGATTGTCCTTCTGGCCCTGCACCTCGCGGATGAAGGCGAGGATGCGCTCCGGGCTCCTCATGCCGGCGAGCGCTTCCGGAACGGGCTCGGCGTCCGCGAGCTGCCGCATCAGCGAGGCCGCGCCCGGCGGCGGCACGACGCCGGGCGAAAGGCCGTAGCCGAATCGGATCGCGGCGACATCGGGCATGCTCACCATGAGCGGCTCCCACTCTCCGGGCGCGCAGTCTGGCCCCCCGGCACGCGGACCATTCCGCAGCGCAGCAAAGCAATGCTGTTTGGCCGAAATGTGGTCGTGGCCGGCGCCCGGGAGCCGTTTGCGGCGGCGGGCCGGCAGCCCTGTCCGCCAGGGAGCCTCCGGCCGTCCGCCGGGCCGGCTTCGCGGCTCAGAGATCGCGTGTCTGCGGCCGGCCCTCGCCCGTGAAGCGCACGCCGGCCTCCAGCCCGTTCTGCCAGGCGAGCTCGGCCGGAACGATGCGGCGCTCGCCCGGGATGAAGATTTCGAAGGCGGAAGGAAGCTGCGTGAAGGCGCCGAACTTGAGCCGCGCGCCGTGGCCGCTCATGTCGCGGATCAGGCAGTCCAGCACCAGCCGGTCGGAAAGGACGATCCGTCCGGCCTTCAGCGTGCGGTGCCGCTCCTCCTCCCGTCCGTTCGCGTCTTCGCGTCCGTTCACGTCGAAACCTCCTGCCGCCACGAGCGCGCGGGCCCGAACCGTGCGGGGCGATCCTGATCCGGAGGGGTTAACGGACGGCAAAATCGATGAAATTCCAGCGCCGTGCGCGCCGGCGACGCGCCCGGGCCCGTCCTCCTGCCGCTACCGGTAGAAATAGTCCACGAGCCCCATCGGCACGATCGGCACGTAGGTCACGAGCAGCAGCACCGCGGTCAGCACCGCGATGAACCAGACGTTCACCCGCGATACCTCCCAGATGTCGGCCTTGGCGATGGAGCAGGCGGTGATGAGGACGCTCGCGACCGGCGGCGTCTGCTGCCCGATCGCGAGGTTCAGCGTGACGATGAGGCCGAAATGGACCGGATCGATCCCGACCGCGGTGATGAGCGGGATGACGATCGGGATGACCAGGATGATCGCCGCGGCGGAATGCAGGAAGAAGCCGATCACCAGGAAGAAGAGGTTGAGGAGCGCGAGGATGACGTATTTGTTCTCGGTCATCCCGAGGATCGCCTGCGCGAGCTGCTGCGGCAGCCGCATCTCCGTCAGGTAGACGCCGACAAGCGCGGAGGCCGCGACGAGGAGCATGACGACGGCGGTCTGGACGGCGCCGTCGAGGATCGCCTGGCGCAGGAAGCGGAGGTCGAGCTCGCGGTAGACGACGCCGCCGATCAGGAGCGCGGCCACGACCGCGAGGCCCGCGCCCTCCGTCGCGGTGACGAAGCCGCCGAAGATCGAGCCGAGGATGATGACCGGCATCACGAAGGCCCAGATCGCCTCCTTGAAGGTCCGCCAGACGCGCCGGAGGTTGAAGATCTCCTCGACCGGCCAGCCGTAGCGCCGGGCGAAATAGTAGCAGAGCAGCATCATCGAGAAGCCGCCGATGACGCCCGGAACGATGCCTGCCACGAAGAGCTGAACGATCGAGGCGTTCGCCATCACGCCGTAGAGGATCATCGGGATGGAGGGCGGGATGATGATCGCGAGCGAGGCCGCCGAGGAGGTGACGGCGGCCGCGAAGGCGCGCGGATAGCCGCGCTTCTGCATCGAGGGGATGAGGATCGTCCCGACCGCGGCGACGTCGGCCACCGCCGATCCGGAGATCTCGGCGAAGAACATCGAGACGCCGATATTGATCATCGCCAGGCCGCCGCGGACGAAGCCGAAGAGGGCCGAGGCGAAGGCGATCAGCCGCCGCGAGATGCCGGACGCGTTCATGATCGCGCCGGCGAGGATGAAGAGCGGGATCGCCAGCAGCGGGAAGCTGCGCGACCCGTCATACATGACCAGCGCGACATTCGGGAGGATGTCGAGGCCCTGCGTCGCCACCATCGCCACCACGGCGACGGCGCCGAGCGCGACGGCGATCGGCACGTTGATCATGATGAGGGCGAACAGTCCGAGGAGCATCAAGGCGAGCGTCACGGCCGCGCCCTCCCGGCCTGGCCGCGCAGGAGCGCTTCGACATCCGCGCCGTACTCTTCCCTGGCGGTCGCGACGGCATGCTCGACCTCCTCGTGCTCGACCGAGATCCCGGCCCTGAGCTTGGCGAAGTAGCCGGGCATCGACAGGAGCTCCGCCACGATGAAGAGCACCGCGCCGATCGGGATCACGGACTGCGTGAGCTGGACCGGAACCCAGGTCAGCGAGACGAGGGTCGAGCCCTCGAGCACGTCGAGGACGACCATCCCGGTCCAGGCGAGGATCGCGAAGAAGGCGAGGACGATGATCTCGGCGAGCGCCGCGAGAGCAAGCCGGGGTCCTGGCGAAAGCGCCATCAGCACGCCGTCGAACCCGATATGCCCGCGCTTCAGGGCGGCGAGCGCGCTCGCGTAGTAGGTCAGCCAGGCGAGGAGCACGGAGGCGACCTCGTCGTACCAGCTCGGCGAGAAGCCGAGCGTCCGGGTGACGACGGCGTAGACGACGATGGCCGTGAGCGCGACCACGATCACGCCGGCGACGATCTCGAGCACGAGTTCGAGGGCACGCGAAGCCCAGTTGACGAACGTCATCGGGTATCCTGCGGCTGGAAGTGCTCCCGCCGGGGCGGGAGCACGCGGATCATCCGGGCGTCAGCGGCGCTTCACGAGCTCTTGCCGAGCGCGAGCGCCTTGTCGATGAGGTCCTTGCCGCCGCTCACCTCCTTGGCGAATTCGTCGTAGACGGGCTGCGAGGCCTTGATGAAGGCATCCTTGTCGACCTCGTTCACCTTGACGCCGGCATCCTCGATGACCTTCGCGAGGTCGCGGTCGAGCTCCGCCGCCTTCTCGTAGACGAAGGCCTGCGTCTCGCGCGCGGCGTCCTCGAGCGCCTTCTGCACGTCGGCATCGAGCTTTCCGAACTTGTTCTTGCCGACGACGACATAGGCCGGCGTGTAGACGTGGCCGGTCATCGAGAGGTACTTCTGCACCTCCTGGAACTTGGCACTCGCGATCTGCGCGAGGGGGTTCTCCTGGCCGTCGATGACGCCGGTCTGGAGCGCCACGAAGACTTCCGAGAAGGCCATCGGGGTCGGATTGGCGCCGTAGCTCTGGAACATCTTCACGCGCCAGACGCCCTTCGGCACCCGGAGCTTGATGCCCTGCAGGTCCTCCGGCGTGTTGATCGGGTGTTTGTTGTTGGTGATCTGCCGGAAGCCGTTCTCCCACACGGCGAGGATCTTGTAGCCCTTCTCCTCGGCCGCGGGGGCGAGCGTCGGCCACACGATCTCCTGCTCGATGCGCTTCATGTGGTCCCGGTCCTTGACCAGATAGGGCATCTCGAAGACGCCGAAGGCCGGAACGACGGAGGACATGACGGTGGAGGGCAGGGCGAAGTCGACCGTGCCGAGCTTCAGCTTCTGGAGGAGCTCGTCGTCGCCGCCGAGCTGGCTCGACCCGTAGACGACCACCTTCGCCTTGTCGCCGAGCTTGGCATTCGCGATCTCGGCGAACTTGTTCGCGGATGCCTCGAAGAGCGAGCCCGGCTCGCCGACATGGCCGAACTTCAGCTCGGTCTGCGCCAGCGCCGGTGAGAAGAAGCCCGCGGCGAGCACGATCCCCGCGAGCCGTAGCGTGAGTCTCATCGTCTTTCCTCCCGTTTCGGGTTCAGGTCCCGCCGGCTTTCCGCCGGTCTGGTTCAACTCCTATTCGGCGGCCTCCTTGCGAGCGTCGCCCGCGCCCGCCGTCGCGGCGAGGTGATCGAGCGCGGCCTGCACGCCGCCGCGGCGGTGGGGCACGCCGGCGAGCGCGAGCCCCATCTCCACGCCGGAAAGCGTGCCGGCGAGCATGAGGTCGTTGAAGTCGCCGAGATGCCCGATCCGGAACACCCGGTCGGCGATCTTGGAGAGGCCGTTGCCGAGCGACATGTTGAAGGTCTCGGCCACGATCCGCCGGAACCGGTCGGCGCTGTGCCCCTCGGGCATCAGGACGGCCGTCAGCGAGCCGGAATGGTTGCGCGGCTCGCGGCAGAACACGTCGAGGCCCCAGGCGGCGACCGCGCGGCGCGTCGCCTCGGCATGGCGCGCGTGCCGCGCGAAGACGGCGTCGAGCCCCTCCTCGTGGAGCATGTCGATCGCCTCGGCGAGCCCGTAGAGGAGGTTGGTGGCCGGGGTGTAGGGGAAGAAGCCCTTCTCGTTCGCCGGCAGCATCTCCTCCCACGACCAGAAGGACCGCGGCAGCCGCGCCGTCCTGGAGGCGGCAAGGGCCTTCGCGCTCACCGCGTTGAAGGAGAGGCCGGGCGGCAGCATCAGGCCCTTCTGCGAGCCGCCAACGGTGACGTCGACGCCCCATTCGTCCTGCCGGAAATCGATCGAGGCGAGCGAGGAGATCGTGTCGACCATCAGGAGCGCCGGATGGCCGGCGGCGTCGATGGCGGCCCGGACCTCGGCGATCGACGCGGTGCAGCCGGTCGAGGTCTCGTTGTGGACGACGCAGACGGCCTTGATGCGGTGTTCCCGGTCCTCCCTCAGGCGCTCCTCGATCGCGCCCGGGTGGACGCCGGTCCGCCAGTCGCCCTGCAGGAACTCCGGCTCGAGCCCGAGCCGGAGAGCGAGCCCGCGCCAGAGCGTGGCGAAATGGCCCGTCTCGTACATCAGCACCGCATCGCCGGGCGAGAGCGTGTTCACGAGCGCGGCTTCCCACGCGCCGGTGCCGGAAGCGGGATAGATGAACACCGGGCCGGAGCACTTGAAGATCGTCTTCATGCCCGCAAGCACGCGCAGCCCGAGCGCGCCGAACGCGGGGCTGCGATGATCCATCGTCGGCATATCCATGGCCCGCAGGATCCGGTCCGGCACGTTGGTCGGTCCGGGGATCTGCAGGAAGTGCCGTCCGGGCATGCGCATCGGGAGCTCCGTCGTCGGCCGCGCCAGGCGCGCCGCTGCATCGCTTGCAACTGAATTATGAATTCATTATTCGAGTCAAGCGCGATCTAGGGGAGCCGATGGCCGTTCACTCCTTCCACCCCGCGCTCGAGCGCAGGCTCCGCAACGCGCTTCAGGGCGAGGTCCTGTTCGATCCCTTTTCGCGCGGGCGCTACGCGACGGACGCGTCGTTCTACCAGGTGATGCCGCTCGGGGTGGCGGCGGTCCGGGGCGAGACGGACCTCGCGGCAGCCCTCGCGATCGCCCGGGAGGAGGGGGTGACCGTGCTGGCGCGCGGCGGCGGCACCTCGCAATGCGGCCAGACCGTCAACGAATCGCTCGTTCTCGACACCTCGAAGCACTTCGACCGGATCCTGGAGCTCGACGTCGCCGGGCGCCGCTGCACAGTCGAGCCGGGCATCGTTCTCGACGAGCTCAACCGCGCCCTGAAGCCGCACGGCCTCTGGTTCCCGGTCGACGTGTCGACCTCGTCGCGGGCGACGATCGGCGGCATGGCCGGCAACAATTCCTGCGGCACGCGCTCGATCCGATACGGCATGATGCGCGACAACGTGATCGCGATCGACGCGCTGACCGCCGACGGGCGCGCGCTCCGATTTGCCGAAGCGCCGCGCGAGACGATCCTGCGCAACGAGCCGGGTGTGGACGGCGGGCTCTTCCGCGACCTCCTCGCCCTCGGCGCGGAGAACGCGGACGAGATCAAGGCAAGGTTTCCGCAGGTGATCCGCCGGGTCGGCGGCTACAATGTCGACGCGCTCGTGCCGAACGGGCCCACGAACAATCTCTCCCATGTCCTCGTCGGCTCGGAAGGCACGCTCGCGCTTTCGACGCGGATCGAGCTGAAGCTTTCGCCGCTGCTTCCGCCGAAGCTCGTCGGCGCCTGCCATTTCGCGCGCTTCTACGATGCCATGGACGCGGCCCGGCACCTCGTCACGCTCGGGCCGACGGCGGTCGAGCTCGTCGACCGCACCATGATCGAGCTCGCCCGCGACATCCCGATGTTCCGCCCGACCGTGGAGCGCTTCGTGACGGGCGAGCCGGAGGCCGTGCTGCTGGTCGAGTTCGCGGAGGAGGAGCCTGGCGAGAATCGCCGCCGCCTCGCCCGCCTCGGCGAGATGATGGGCGACCTCGGCTACGGCTTCGACCGCGAGGGACGGCATTGGGGCGGCGTGGTGGAGATCGAGTCGCCCGCGCTGCAGGCCGCGATCACCGACGTGCGCCAGTCCGGCCTCAACATCATGATGTCGATGAAGGATGCGCGGAAGCCGGTCTCCTTCGTCGAGGATTGCGCGGTGCCGCTCGAGCACCTTGCCGACTATACCGAGCGGCTGACCGCCATCTTCGAGAAGCACGGCACGCGCGGCACCTGGTACGCCCACGCCTCGGTCGGCTGCCTGCATGTCCGCCCCGTCCTGAACCTCAAGCTCGACAAGGACGTGAAGGCGATGCGCGCGATCGCCGAGGAGGCGTTCCAGGCGGTGCGCGACTACAAGGGCTCGCATTCCGGCGAGCACGGCGACGGCATCGTGCGCTCCGAGTTCCACGAGATGATGTTTGGCCGGCGGATGGTCGAGATCTTCGGCGCGGTGAAGGACCGCTTCGACCCGGCCGGCGTCCTCAATCCGGGCAAGATCGTGCGCGCGCCGCGCATGGACGACCGGAGCCTCTTCCGCTACGGGCCGGGCTACCAGCCCGCCGGCATGATGCCCGTTCTCGACTGGTCGGACTGGAGCGGGCCGGCGGCCGGCCTCCAGGGCGCCGTCGAGATGTGCAACAACAACGGCGCCTGCCGGAAGCTCGAGGGCGCCGTCATGTGCCCGTCCTACCGGGTGACGCGGAACGAGCGCGACGTCACCCGCGGCCGGGCGAACAGCCTGAGGCTCGCCCTTTCCGGCCAGCTCGGCCCGGATGCCTTCGCCTCCGACGCGATGATGGAGACGCTGAAGCTTTGCGTCTCCTGCAAGGGCTGCCGGCGCGAATGCCCGACCGGCGTCGACATGGCGAAGATGAAGATCGAGGTGCTGGCGGCGCGCGCGGCGGAGCGCGGGATCGGCCTGCGCGAGCGGCTCGTCGCCTGGCTGCCCCGCTATGCGCCCGCCGCCTCGAGGCTCCGCCTCCTCATGAACCTCAGGGACCGCATTCCGGGTTTGCCCCACGCTTCGGAACGGATCGCCGGCTTCGCCGCAAGGCGGCCGCTGCCGGTCTGGCGCGCCGACCGGTTCGACCGGATCGGCGAGAGCCTCGGGCCGGAATCCGGCCGCGAGGTCGTCCTCCTGCCGGACACCTTCAACGTCTGGTTCGAGCCGGAAAACCTGCGCGCCGCGCTCGGCGTGCTGCAGGCCGGCGGATACCGGGTCCATGTCGCCGGTCCGGCAAGCGGTCGGCCGCTCTGCTGCGGCCGCACCTTCCTGTCCGCCGGGCTCGTGGAGGAGGCGCGCGCCGAGGCCCGCCGGCTCGTCGCCGCCGTGCTCCCCTTCGCGCGCCGCGGCGTGCCGGTCGTCGGGCTCGAGCCGAGCTGCATCCTGTCGCTCCGCGACGAGCTCGGATCCATGCTGCCCGGCCCGGACGCAAGGACGCTCGGCGCCCATGCGCTGCTTTTCGAGGAATTCCTCGCGCGCGAGGCGGAGGAGGGCAGGCTCGACCTTGCGCTCGCGCCGCTCCCCGCAAGCGCCTATCTCCACGGCCACTGCCACCAGAAGGCATTCGGCACCATGGCCGCCGTCGAGACCGCGCTGAGGCTCGTCCCCGATCTGCAGGTGAAGACGATCGCGTCCTCCTGCTGCGGCATGGCCGGAGCGTTCGGCTATCAGGCCGAGACGTACGAAATCTCGATGGCCATGGCCGAGCTCGGCCTGCTGCCGGCGGTCCGGAAGGCGGAGCCGGACGCCCTGATCGTCGCCGACGGCACCTCCTGCCGCTACCAGATCGAGCACGGCGCGGGCCGCCCCGCCGTCCATGTCGCCCGCGTGCTGGAACGGTCCTTGCTTGCCGCGGCGGCGGGGAGGGCATGACCATGAACGCTCCGGAAGCCGAGTTCATCCCGCGCCGCTCGCTGCACGACGAACTCACCGCGCGCGTCCGCGCCCTCATCACCGAAGGTGCGCTGGCGCCGGGCGAAAAGATACCCGAGAAGGAGCTCTGCGAGCGCTTCGGCGTCTCGCGCACGCCGCTGCGGGAGGCCCTCAAGGTCCTCGCCTCGGAGGGGATCGTCACGCTCCGGCCCAATCGCGGGGCGCGCGTGAGCGCGCTCACCGCCGCCGAGCTGGAGGAGGTCTTCCCGGTGATGGGCGCGCTCGAGGCGCTTTCCGGCGAGATCGCCTGCCGCCACATCAGCGACGCGGAGATCGCGGAGATCCGCGCGCTCCACGCCCGCATGGTGGAGCACTGGCGCGCCGGCGAGCGCGAGCCCTATTTCCGGCTCAACCAGGCGATCCACGAGGCGATCCTGGAGGCGACCCGGAACGAGACGCTGAAATCCATGTATCGCGGCCTCGCCGGGCGGCTGATGAAGGCGCGCTACATCGCCAACATGTCGCCCGAGCGCTGGGCGGCGGCCGTGGCCGAGCACCAGGCGATCCTCGCCGCGCTGGAGCGGCGCGACGGGATCGGCCTTTCGGCGATCCTGAAGGCCCATCTCGCCGGCAAGCTGGCGACGGTGAAGGACTGGCTCGAGCGGCAGGAGCCGCCCGGGAACGGCGCCGCCCGGCAGGCGGACTGAGCGCGCCGGTGCGGGCCGCGCCCGGCGTTCTCAGAAGATGTTGAAGACGTAGAGCAGCACGATCACCGAGATCGGTACGCCGAGAAGCCAGAGTATTCCCGCCTTGAGCATTGGAGCCTCCCAAGTTGGCCGCCCCTGCCAACGCGGCAGCGGTTACTTGGTTGCGGCGGCGCCCGAAGCGGGCGTCAGCTCTTGTCCAGGCTTCGCAGCGCGGCCCGCCGTCTCGCGGTCGCCCAGGCCCAGACGAGCACGACGCCGACGGAGCCGGCGAGGATCGGGAGACGGAGGCCGAAATGCTCCGAGGCCGCCCCCATCAGGAGGGCGCCGAGCGCCGGGCCGCCGCGGAAGAGCAGCCCGTAGATCCCGAGCACGCGGCCGCGCATGGAAGCGTCGACCGAGACCTGGATGAGGGTCTGCGCCGCCACGCCGCTGGTGGCCATCGCGAAGCCGGTGACGACCAGCAGCGGCACCGCGACCGCGAGCCGGTCGGTCGCGGTGAAGAGCGCGCTGGTGAGGGCCACGAACGCGGTGCTCCACATCAGGATGCGGCTCAGTCCGGGCACGCCCGAGCGCCCGCCGAGCCAGATGCCCGAGAGGATCGCCCCGCCGCCGACCGCCGAGGTGAGCATCGCGAGGCCCGAGGCGCCGGACCGGAAGATCTCGGCCGCGAAGCCGGGCAGCAGTTCGAGCAGCGGACGCGAGCCGACATTGCTGGCGATGAGCAGGATGAGGACGGTCGCGATGCCCTGGTGCGTGACGGTGTAGCGGATGCCGTCTGCGAGATCCCGCAGGAATCGTTTGCCCGCCGGCTTGACCTCCTCCTCGGCGGAGAGCCGTATCTGCGCGAGGACCAGCAGGAAGGCGACGAAGCTCAGCGCGTTGACGGCATAGGCGATCGAGATGCCGCCGGTCGAGATCAGGATGCCTGCGGCGGCCGGGCCGAGGAAGCGCGCGAGGTTGAAGACGATCGCGTTCACCGCGACGGCGGTCGAGATGTCGGCGCGGGGAACGAGCGCCGGGATGAGCGCGAGCCGGGCGGGCTGGTTGAAGGCCGCTACGACGCCGAGGAAGGTGGTGAGCGTGATGAGCAGCGCCGGCGTGATCCGGTCCGTCGCGGTCAGCCCGAAGAGGGCGATCGCCTGCAGCATCGACAGGAACTGGGTGAACCGCGTCACCCTCAGCCGGTCGGTCCGGTCCGCCACGGCGCCGGCGAACGGCCCGAGGATCACGGTCGGGAACAGGTCCGAGAAGGCGACCAGCCCGAGCCAGAAGCCCGACTGGGTCAGGTCCCACATCAGCCAGCCGGTGACGATGCGCTGCATCCAGGTGCCGGTCAGGGAGATGAGGTTGCCGGCCGTGTAGAAGCCGTAGTTCCGGTTCCGCAGGACCGCCGCGATCGGCCGGAAGCCCGAAAGGACGTTCATCGGCGAGCCCTCGGTCGCATCGGAATCAGTGGGGAGCGCATGGCAAGCTCCTGCCGCAGGCTCGGGTCGCTGGAAAGGGTGCGTCCGGAGAGATGCCCGTCTTGTATCCCAAGGTTGCGTGTTCGTGCATGCTTTGCCGGAAAAGGCGTTGTGCCGGTCGTCCGGCCCGGGAAGATGCCGCGCGCCGGCGAACAGGCCGTTGACATGTCCGATATTACGATCACACAATCATCCTGGCTCAACGAAAAAGAACCGTAGAGGGAACGTCGGGCTGCCGGGGAAGAGAGCGGAAGGCCGGCCCCGGCTCTGATTGCCTCCGTCACGTCGGCGGAGCGCTGGAGTCGAGCGGAGGAATGAGCTTGCGGGCGGACTGGCGGACGATCGACACCGACCTCCTCGTCATCGGCGGCGGGGTTGCCGGAAGCATGGCGGCCATCCCGGCGCTCGAGGCGGGGCTCGACGTGGTGGTATGCGAGAAGGGCCGCGTGCTCGACAATTGCGGCAGCGTCGGCTGCGGCGTCGACCATTACCTGACGGTGATGGAGAGCGGGCCCGAATGGGACACGCCCGAGTTCCTGCTCCGGCACCTGCCGCAGCTCACGGACGGCATCGTGGACATGGCGGTGGCGAGCCGCGTCATCCACGAGATGCCCCGCATCCTGCGCAAGATCGAGGGCATGGGGGTAGACTTCAAGGATCCGCGGACCGGCGATTACTCGCGCCACCGCTCGTTCGGCCTGCCCGGCGCCTATCACATCAATTTCGACGGCACCGACTTCAAGCGGAAGATCGGCAAGCACGTCCGCGCCGGCAAGGCGACCGTGCTGATGCGGACCATGGCCGTGCAGCTGCTCGTCGAGGAGAACAGGGCCTACGGCGCGCTCGCCTTCAACTTCCGCACCGGCGAATGGATCGCCATCCGCGCCAAGGCCGTCGCCCTCACCGCCGGCGACGTCAACCGGCTCTCGGAGAACGCTTCGGGGCTCGCCTTCGACAGCTGGCACTTCCCCTACAATACCGGCGATGCCCAGGCGATGGCGTTCCGGGCGGGCGCCGCGCTGACGAACATGGAGTTCACCGAGGCGACGCTCACGCCGAAGGGCTTCTCGGCGCAGGGCCTCAATGCCGTCGTCTCGATGGGCGCCTATTTCCTGAACAAGCACGGCGAGCGGTTCATGTTCCGCTACGACGAGAAGGGCGAGAACGCCCGCCGCGCCGTGCTCGCCGACGCCGTCATCAACGAATATCTCCTCGGCAACGGCCCGATCTACCTCGACTGCCGCCATCTGCCGGAAGAGGAGCTCGACCACATGGAGGAGACCCTCCAGGTGGACCGCTACACGCTGCCGGCCTTCTACCGCCAGAAGGGCGTGAGCTTCCGGACCGACCTCATCGAGGTCTCCATCTCCGAGCTCTCGATCCGCCGCAGCGGCGTCTATTTCCGCGGCAGCGGGCTTGCCGTCGATACGACCGGCGAGACCTCCGTCGAGGGCCTCTTCGCTGCCGGCGACTGCGCGAGCGTCTCCGGCGGGATCGCCGGCGCCGCCGTGCTCGGCCACATTGCCGGCGAAGGCGCGGTCGTGCGCATGCGCGCCACCTACGGGGCGCGGCCCGACATCGATTGGGCCGACGCGGAGCGCATCCGGGCGGAGGCGGAGGCCGCGCTCGGCCGCGCGGGCGGCATGCCCTGGAAGGCGTTCGAAGGCACGATCCGCCGCACCGTCAGCGACTATGTCGGGGTGCGCCGCAGCGAGCGGGGCCTGCGCCTCGCGCTCGAAACGCTCGCCGCTCTCGCCGTGAAGGAGGGCGAGCTCGCCGCCTCCGACCTGCACGGCCTGATGCGCGTGCAGGAATCGAGGAACATCCGGCTCAACACCGAGATCATGGCGACCGCCGCGCTCGCGCGGACGGAGACGCGGACCCGTTCCGCCCATCGCCGCGTCGACCATCCGGAGCCCGACAACGAGAACTGGCGGAAGTTCGTGCTGGTCGAGAAGGGGCCGGACGGCCGTCCGTCCGTCCGCGCGATCGACGCCGGCCGGCCGCTCGCCGATTCTTTCGCGCGCCGGTCCCAATCGCAGACTGAGGGGAGCTTGCCTTATGCTGCCGGTCTCTGACCCGTCCGTGCACAACCCGATCCAGATCGATCCGGAGCTCTGCATCCGCTGCAATCTCTGCGACTGGATCTGCCCGGGCGACATCATCTACAAGGAAGAGAACAACAAGCAGACCATGCCGGTCGTCGCCTACCCGGACGAGTGCTGGTACTGCGGCCTCTGCGAATCGACCTGTCCGACCGACGCCATCACGGTCGTCTTCCCGGAGCGCATGCTGCGCAACCAGACGGATGTTGTGACACTGCTCGGAAAGGTGGTCTGATCGGAAGAGCCGGCGTCCGCGCGCGGCGGCCGGCAGGCCGCGGGACGGGGACGCGGGCGAGGGGGGCACCGCCAGAACAAGACCAAGGGCGGGCCGCAGGGAGGAGCTTGGAATGGTTGATGCCATCTGGGCCGGGCTGGCAGCGCTCGCTGCGCCGCAGGCGCTCGGCTTCATGGTCATCGGGGTCTGCTACGGAATCGTGATCGGCATCCTGCCCGGGCTCGGCGGGATCGTCGCGATGGCGCTGCTCCTGCCCTTCACCTGGGACATGGATTTCGCGCCGGCCATGGGCCTGCTCCTCGGAGCCCATATCGCGACGATCTGGGGCAGCTCGGTCACCAGCATCCTGTTCCGGGTTCCGGGGGCCGCGAAGAGCATCGCGCTGATCTTCGACGGCTTCCCGATGACGCAGAAGGGCGAGGCGAGCAGGGCGCTCGGGGCGTCGGCCGCCGCCGCGCTCATGGGCGGCGTGATCGGCGCCGTCTTCCTCGCCGTCTCGATCCCGATCACGCGGCCCGTCATGATGGCGCTCGGCCCGGCCGAGTTCCTGATGCTCGCGCTCTGGGGCCTGACCGTCCTCGCGACCTTCAGCGAAGGCTCGATCCTGAAGGGGCTCGCCGCCGCGGGTCTGGGGCTCCTGACCGCCTTCATCGGCATGGACCTGGTGACGGCGACCCCGCGCTTCACCTTCGGAAGCATCTATCTCCTCGACGGGATCTCGTTTCCGGTCGCCATGATCGGCCTCTTCGCCATCGCCGAGATGATGAAGCTCTTCGCCACCGGCGGAGCGCTCGTCGAGCGCGACCTCACCGCCGAATCGAGCTCGGTCTGGCAGGGTGTGCGCGACGCCTTCAGCCACTGGGGCCTGGTGTTCCGCTCGAGCCTGCTCGGGCTCTGGATCGGCGTGCTGCCGGGCATCGGCGCGAGCGTCGGCGGCATCGCCGCCTACGCGCAGGCGCTCCGCACCTCAAAGAGCCCGGAGACCTTCGGCAAGGGCAATGTCGAGGGCGTCATCGGCCCGGACGCGACGCTCGGCGCCAACGAGGGCGGCGGGCTGCTGCCGACGCTCGCGCTCGGCATTCCGGGCGGCGAAGGCATGGCGATCGTGCTCATCGCCTTCATCGGCCTCGGCGTGGTGCCGGGCCCGAAGATGCTCACCGACCATCTCGACCTGGTCTTCACCCTGGTCTGGGTGATCGCGCTCGCCAGCATGGTGACCGCGGTGATCGGCCTCATCATCTCGCCCTATCTCGCCCGCGTGCCGAGCCTCAACAACAACATCATCATCCCGCTCGTTCTGTCGGTCTGCGTGATCGGCGCCTATGCCGCGCGCGGCCAGGTGTCGGACGTGATCGTCGCCGCCGTCTTCGGCGTGATCGGCTACGTCATGGACAAGTACCGCTATTCCCGGGCGACCTTCGTGATCGGCATGGTTCTCGCCGTGATGATCGAGCGGAACCTGCATCTCTCGATCTCGCTCTACGGCGACTGGTTCATCTTCAAGCGCCCGGTCGCCGCGATCATGCTCGTCTTCATCGTCGTGACGACGGCCTGGCCGTTCTATCGGAACTGGAAGCGCGACAGGGAGCTGCGCAAGCTCGCCCTCGCCGAGACGGGGAGGGCCACGTGAGCCGCCGGATGCAGGAGAACGTCGTCGCGTTCTTCGTCCTCTTCATCTTCATCGCCGCGATCGTCGCCTCGACGGGCTACGGGCCGCGGGCGCGCCTCGTGCCGATCCCGATCGCGGCGATCGGCGCGCTCATCATGATCGCCCAGATCGCGCTGCAGAACCTTCGCTCCGAGCAGGACCTGAAAGTCGACCTGCTCGAGTTCATCTCGCGCAAGGCGACGGGCGACCACGAGGAGGAGACGGCGGGCGAGGGCGGATCGGCCGAGCCGGCCCGGCGCCGCACCGCCGCGCGCGAGTTCGGGGCGCTCGGCCTCCTCGTCCTCATCGTCGGGATGTTCCTCGTGATCGGGCCGATCCCGGCCATGTTCCTGTTCACCGCGGGCTATTTCGTGCTCAGCCGGCACTATTCCGTGCCGCTCGGCCTGCTCTACGCGCTCGCCGGGACGGCCGCGGTCTACGTGCTCTTCGATCTCTGGCTCGGCGTCGACATGAATGCCGGGATCTACGACCTTGGTTTCGGCCTCTTCTGAGGAGGGGCGCCCCGTGCACGGGCGGGCAATGACCCGGCGCAGGCAGAAGATTGGGAGGAAGGAATGCTGAGGAAGTGGAAATCCGCGGCGGCGGGGCTCGCCGCATCGGCGCTGCTTGCGGTGCTGCCGCTCGCGGGGGCTTCGGCCGGGCCGGTCTATGACGGCAAGGACGTCACCGTCATCGTGCCGAACTCGGCGGCGGGAACGATGTCGCGCTATGCCCAGATGCTGGCGCCGCACCTTGCGAAGAATCTCGGGGCCGACAACGTCCGGATCGACAACCAGCCCGGCGCCGGCAGCCTGAAGGGCACCAACGCGCTCTGGAATTCCAAGCCCGACGGCATGACGATCGGGTTCACGAACATCCCGACCCTGCTCATCGCGCAGATCGCCGAAAGCCCGGGCGTCCGCTTCGACGCGACGAAATTCGTCTATCTCGGCCGCGTCGCCGCGGAGCCGAGGCTGATGCTGGTCGGCGGCAACAGTCCGATCAAGTCGGTCGACGACATCCGCAATCTCGGCCGTCCGTTCGTCTTCGCCTCCCAGGGCACCGACGAGGATTTCTACACCATGGTCGTGCTCGCCAGCGCGCTCGGCTACGAGCTCAAGATCGTGACGGGCTACGAGGGCGAGGCGGACACCTCGCTCGCCGTCATCAAGGGCGACGCCGACGGCCAGATGACGAGCTGGACCGGCTCGCTCCCGCAGATCCAGGCCGGCGACAAGCGGCCGATCGTGTTCGCGACCCGGGAGCGACAGGACGTCGCCCCGGACGTGCCGACCGCGATCGAGCTCCTCAAGGACGAGACCAAGAAGGGCCAGGTCGAGGCGATCGCCGACATCCTCAACCTTTCCCGCGGCTTCTTCGGCCCGCCCGGGATGGACGAGGCCGCCGTCGCGGAGATGCGCGCGGCGATCGAGAAGACGCTGACCGATCCGGAGGTCGTGAAGGAGATGGCCGCCAAGGACCTGCCCATCGTCTTCGCGCCCGGCGAGAAGCAGCAGAAGACGGTCGGGCAGGTGTTCGCCGCGGCGAAGGACCTCACGCCGACCTTCAAGCAGGCGCTCGCGCAGATCAAGTAGCCGGCCCGACCGGGCCGGAGCGGGCTCAGGCCGCGCGCTCCGGCCAGAAGGCCCAGAGCAGGAGCGCCGCCGCCGCCAGCCAGACGGCGACGATGGCGGCGGCGCCGGCCGCGCTGGTCGGGCGCTCCGCGCG
>NZ_SPKJ01000025.1 GCF_009866965.1 Propylenella binzhouense
AGCGGGGCGGCCACCGCGACGAGCGACGCGCATGCGAGCGCCGCCGCTAGGACGCGGGCGGGGCGGGACGGTCGGCGCATCGCCGCGGCCCCCTCAGCGGAGCGGGCCGACCACTTCGACGCGCCCGCTGTCGGAGCGCGCGCGGAGCTCCGGCCGGTACATGTCTTCGACATGCGCCGCCGGATGGGCGAAGACGCCCGGCGACACGGCGCGGACCACGTAGGCGAGCTGGAACCGGGTCGGCTCCTCCGGGCTCCTGTCGAGCGCGGCGGCGAAGCGGTCGGCGCGGAACTCGACGTGGCTCGTCTCGGCCGGCGCGTCGAAGGCCGCGAGATCCGGCACCTGGCCGGCGGCGAGGAGGTTCGGGTTGTCGATCTCGAACCCGCCGGGAAGCGGATCCTCGACGAGGAGGCGGCCGCCGCCGGCCTCGCTCGTCGTTACGGTGAGGATCGTCACCAGCCGAGTGCCCTGCGCCACGCTCGCCGGGTCGGCCGGCTCGCCCTCGAGCGTGAAATAGGCGCGGGCGATCTCGTAGCCGTTTCCCGAGGCCGGTTCGGGCGCCGACGGCACGCCGCGGATGGTGACGGCGAGGTCGGCCGGACGGCCGGACCGGTTCTCCAATTCGGGCGGACGGGAGAGCGCGGCCTCCGCCGGAATGCTGCGGAAGAGCGGACCGCCGATCTCCCGGCCGTCGAGAAGGAACCGCAGCGGCTCCGCCCGCTCCATCAGCGCGTGGGCCGCGAGCAGCGACCAGGCATCCTCCTGCGTGCTCGTATGCGCCGCCGCGGCGCGCTCCGCCCCGACCCGTTCGGCGAGCCGGCGGTACTCGACCGCATCGCTCCCGGTCTCGGAGGCGAGCGTCAGGATCGCCGCGCCGTCGCGCAGCCCTGTGCCGTAGTCGGAGCGCCAGCCGCCCGTATCGCCCGTCTGGTCGAGCAGCCCGAGCGCCGCGCGGAACGCCTCGTCGGCGCGGAGCCTGTCGCCGTAGAGCGCGAGCGCCGCGCCGATCTGGGCCTTGGCGAGCGGCGTGCCGAAATCCGCGAGCTTGGTGTCGGCGTAATAGCGGAGGTCCCCGATCGAGGCGCGGCCGTTCTTCGCGAGCACGTAGAGGCCGTAGGCCACGTCCTCGCCGCCGCTCTCGAAATCGGGGGCATAGGCGAGCCTGTTCCTGAGGTTGTCGAGCGCGAGGTCGAAGGCCGCGTCCGGGACCGCGAAGCCGGCCTCCCTGGCACGCGTCAGGAAGTCCGTCACGTAGGCGTCCAGCCAGAAATCGTCGCCGCCCGGCCCCCACAGCCCGAACCCGCCGGAGGCGGCCTGATTGCCGAGAATGCCGGCGACCGCCTTCTCGATGCGGGCGCGCGCATCGGGATCGTCCCCGAGCCCGACGGCGAGCGACACCGAATCGAGATAGAGGAGCGGCAGGGCCCGGCTCGCGAGCTGCTCGGTGCAGCCATAGGGATAGCGGTCGAGCCCGCGCACGATCGCCGGGACGTTGAGCGGGCCTGCGCCGCTCGCCGAGAGGAACAGCGATGCCGTTTCCGGCACGAGCCCCGAGAACGCGTCCGCCCCGATCGTGAACCGGCCGCCATCGGGCATCCGGACCTGGCTCACGCGCACGACCGGCGGCTCGCCATAGCGGACGGGAACCGTGAGGCGCTTGTCGAGCGTGCTGCCGTCGGGGAGCGTGAGCGTGACCGCGATCCCCGCATCGCCGGCAGAGCCGGCCTCGACGGGGACCAGGACCGTCCGGCGCGCCCCGGCCTCGACCGCGAGGTCGCGCCCGGCCTCCGCTTCGCCGATGCGGATCGCCGGCCCGTCCGAGGCGACGGCGAGGCGGACATTTCCCGCCACGTCCTCGACCGCGTGCAGGTCGAGCGCGATCCGGGACCGGTCTCCGGGCGCAAGGATCCGGGGCGCGCTCGCGGAGACGACGATCGGGTCGCGCAGGACGGCATCGCGCTCGGCATGGCCGACTCCGCTCTTCGTCCAGGCCATCGCCATCAGCCGGACGGTGCCGGTGAAGTCGGGGATCGGGATGGAGAAGCGGGCGCGGCCGTCGGGACCGGCACGAACGATGCCGGAATGCCAGGCAAGCAGCGCTTCCGTCGGCGGCGGACCCGCGAGCGCGAGCCCGCCGGCATCGCCGCCGGAGCGGACGATGCCGCGCACGCCCTGCATGCGGTCGATGAGCTGGTCGTAGAGGTCGCGGATGGCGACGCCGAGCTGGCGCTGGCCGAAATACCAGTCGTCCGGCGCCGGCGTCTCGTAGCGCGTGAGATTGAGGATGCCCACATCGACGGCGGCGAGCGTCACATAGGCCTCCTCGCCGGCCGCGAGATTGCCGATCGCGAGATCGACGTCGAGCGGCCCGCGCGGGCGCGAGACCGCCGGTGCGGAGAGGTCGAGGTCGAGCAGGCGGTCGCCCGGATCGACCGCCGCCCAGGCAAGGCCGAGCGCGCGCGCCGGCATGCGGCGCGCCGCGATGTCCATCGGCCGGTAGAGCGAGGCGGTCACATAGGCGCCCGGCCCCCAGTCGCGCGTGACGGGAAGCGTCACGTCGGTACCTTCGGCCGCGACCTCGACGGCCTTCGTCGCGATCAGCCGGTCGTCGGCGACCATCAGCAGCCCGACCCCGGGAAAGCGCGATTCGAGATGGATGGTGGCGGTTTCGCCGACCCGGTAGGACGGCTTGTCGAGCGAGACCTTCAGCCCTTCCGGCGTGTCGAGCGCCTTCGGCTCGACGTACCAGCCGGCCTCGAAGGAGACCGATGCCGGCAGCGCCTCCCCGGCCGCAGCCACCTCCAGCTCGTACTCGCCCCATTCGACGGGGGCCGAAATCCGCCCGGCCTCCTCGGCGCCGGCCGCGACCGTGCCGCTCGCCACGCGGTTGCGCGACCTCGTCGTCTCGTAGTCCCACCGGCCGTCGCTGCGGAACCACTGAAAGTCGGTCCGCACCTTGTAGAGCGACCAGGAAAGGTCGCCGGCGGCCCGGCTTCCGTCCGCGCCGACCAGGATCGCGTCGAACCGGGCGGTGCTGTTCTCGTCGACCGCATCCTCGAAGAGCGGGCGCAGGCCCGCCCGGCTCTCGCTGCCCGCGACCGGGAGCGTCAGCGAGCGCTCGACCGGGCGCCCGCCCGGATCGAGCACCCGGACGTTCACGATCGCCTCGAGCGGATGGCTCACCCGCGTGAGCGGAGGCATCTTCAGCGCGAGCGTCGCGCGGCCGTCCTCGTCGGTGCTGGTGCCGGCGAACGGCTCGCTCACCTGGTCGAACGGCTCGCTCGCCAGGCCGAACCGGTAGCCCGGGAAGGCGGCGAGCGCATCCGCCGATCTCACCTGCGTCTCGCCCTCGACGTCGAGGCCGCCCGCGGGGGCGCCGTAGAGGAAGCGCGCATCGACGGTGACGGCGGGCGGTGCCTCGGGATCGAGCGCCGCGGCGTCGCTCGCGAGGTCGAAGGTCAGGCGCTCCGGCTGGAAATCCTCGACGAGCAAGCTCTCCTCGGCGAGCGCCTTTCCTTTCGGATCGGCGTGGATGGCCGCGCGCCACGTGCCGCGCATGGCGTTCGGCGCGAGAGAGACCTCGGCGAGGAGACCGCCGAGGCCCTGGTCGGAGAGCCGGCGCCGCTCGCTCTCCTTGCCGTCGGGACGGGTGACGATCAGGGTGAGAGGCACGCCGGTCACCGCCTCGGCTCGCGGATCGCGGACGAGCGCGGTCGCGTGGACCGTCTCCCCCGGCCGGTAGACGCCGCGGTCGGTCGACAGGAACACGTCGAGCGGCCCGGGCGGCGGCCGCCCCTCCACGCCGCGGTCGGTGAGATCGAAGCCGGAGCGCGTGAGGTCGAGCACGCTGTAGTCGCCTGCGCCGGTCTCCGCCACGACGAGCGCGGGCGACATGCCGCCGGTGCCGCGCGTCAGCCCCGGCGCGAAGCGGGCATAGCCGCCGGCATCCGTCTCCGCCTCGCCCAGGATCTCGTTGTTGAGGGCGACGAGCCGGAGCTTCGCGCCGGCGACCGAAGCCGCCGAGCCGAGCGAGCGCACGAAGACGTGCAGGCCGTCATTGCCGTCGAGGGTGGCGATGCCGAGATCGGTGACGATGAACCATTGCGTCGCCTCCGGGCCCCATTCCTCCCGCGCGCCGGCGGCGCGGGCGACGAGCACGTAGGCGCCCTTGGCGAGCCGGGCCACCATCGCGCCGACCGGGATCGCGGTGGTCTCCTCGCGGTTCAGCTCGCGCCTCACCTCGACGCTGCCCTTCCACACCTCCTCGCCGGTCTGCGCCGCGATCTCCTCGCCCTCGTAGCTCGACAGCTGGCGGAGAAAGCTGCCGTCGCCGACGGTGCGGGCAAGCTGGCGGTCGCCGACCCGGTAGAGCGACGCCTCGATGCGGTCCGTGTTGACCGAGACGACCGGGATCGTGGGCTCGCCGCCGGCGGGAAGCACGTAGGCCGTGCCCGGAAACCGGACCGACGGCGCGCGGTCGCGGACATAGATGTCGAGATCCACCGTCCGGGCGAGCGTCTCGCCGTCGGCCGCCGGCAGGCCGGCGCGCAGCGAGACGCGGTAGCGCGCGCCGTGCTCGGCGCCGTCGACGCAGATCTGCCGGCTCTCGACCTCGACGGAGAGGCTGCCCGGCCCCTCCGCACGCACGAAATCGGCGAGGTCGGCGCGGCCGGCCGGCAGCGGATCGGAGAAGAGGACGCAGATCCGCGGGCTCGCGGCATCGGAATCGACCTGATGCTCGGTGATCCGGAAGCCGTGCTGGGCGACCATCTCGTCGAGCCGGGTCGCGAGCCCCGCATCCGCCCGGATCGCGAGGCTCGCACGCAGGGCGGCGATCGCCGGCCGCCAGGCCTCGCGGGCGGCGAGCGCATCGCTCAGGAGGACGAGGCTCCCGGCCCGGTCGGCGGCCGCGTCGGCACGGAGATAGGCGTTGATCGCACCGGCGGTCCGGTCCCTCAGGATCTTCTGCTGCGCCTCGTAGAAGCTGGAGGTCTCGCCGGCGGCCGCGCGCGTGAAGGCGAGCCAGAGATCGACCCGCTCGGGGCGGAGCCGGAGCGCGGTCCGGTAGAGCGCCGCGGCGCGCCCGTGGTCGCCCGCGGCGTCGGCGCGCCGGGCATCCGCCGCGATCGCCTCGGGCGAGCCCTCCATGGCCGGCTGGAACGCCTCGCCGGCGAAGCGGCGGGCTTCGTCGAGATAAGGCTGCGGCAGGAACCGGAGTTCGGCCGTCCTCACCGCCGCGCGGTCGACGGTGGAAGGCTGCGGCCCGGCTATCCGGCCCGACACCGCGCCGGCGACCGCCCTCAGTTCCCCGACCCCGTTCTTGAGGAAGCACCAGCCGGCCCTGGTGTTGAACGTGAAGGCCTGGCACTGGGCGTCGCCGACGCAGGCGGCCTCGCAGGCCTCGAGGTCTACGCCCTTCCGGACGTCGTAGTCCGAGCCGAAATAGTCCGCCCCCTCGGTCACGAGCAACCGGCGTTCCTGGGCGGAAGCCTGGAGGGAGAGCGCAAGGAGCAGCGCGACGGCCAGAGAGCCGCGCAGCGCGCGCGCAAGAGCGACCATGTTCTCCTCCCCTCGTCCCGCCGGGTTCGGGGGTCCCGCCGGGTTCGGGCGAGTCTATGCCCGGTCCGGAAGCCGGTAAAGCACGCAGCACGGCGGCCGGAAACGCGCCGCGGCGGGCACCGCCATTGCGAATTGCCGATTTTCGGTGTCGAATGGTCCGATCGCCGAAACACGTTGCAGCTCAAACCATCTCGTGCCTAAACGGGGACAGGGTTGGAGTCGGCGGCCGGGCGGCAGCGAAGGCGCTCGGAATGCCGGCGCGCCGGCCGGACGGATCCCGCTGGGGGGAAAACAATGATCGATCGCCGCAGATTCATGACGACGACGGCAGCGGCGCTTGCCGCGCCCGCTTTGTTGAAGGCGACGCGCGCCCGCGCGGCGGAGGTGACGCTGAAGCTGCACCATTTCCTGCCGCCCGTCTCGAACGTGCACAAGAACTTCCTGGTGCCGTGGTCGGAGCAGATCAAGAAGGACTCCGACGGCCAGCTCGAGATCCAGCTCTTCCCCGCGATGCAGCTCGGCGGCGCGCCCCCGCAGCTCTTCGACCAGGCGCGCGACGGCGTGGTCGACATGGTCTGGACCCTGCCCGGCTACACGCCCGGCCGCTTCCCCAAGCTCGAGACCTTCGACCTTCCCTTCGTGGCGGCGAAGCGCGGCATCGTGAATTCCCCGGCCATCCAGGAATTCGCCGACAACAATCTCGCCGAGGAACTTGGCGAGGTGCATCCCGTCGTCGTCTGGGCCCAGGACCACGGCGTCATCCATTGCAAGAAGGCGATAGAGAGCCTCTCGGACATGAGCGGGACCAAGCTCCGCTCCCCGACCCGGCTTGCCGCGGAGGCGCTGAGGGCGCTCGGCGCGACAGTCGTCTCGATGCCGGTCCCGCAGGTTCCGGAGGCGCTCGCCCAGGGCGTGATCGACGGCGCCGTGGTGCCGTGGGAGGTGGTGCCTTCGGTGAAGCTCCACGAGCTGACCAAGTTCCACACGCAGATCCCCGGCACGCCGACGCTCTATACGACCGCCTTCCTCGTCGCGATGAACAAGCCGAAATATGAGAGCCTTCCGGACGACCTGCGCAAGGTTCTCGACGCCCATTCCGGCCAAAGCGCATCCAAGCAGGCGGGGAAGACCTTCGACGACCTCAACGAGAGCGTCGTCGCGCTCGCCGAGAAGAGCGGCGGTCAGGTCCTCACGCTCGCGGAAGACGAGAAGGCCAAGTGGGTCGAGGCGACGCAGCCGGTGATCACCGCCTGGCTCGGCGCGATGAAGGACAAGGGCATCGACGGCCAGGCGCTCCTCGACGAGGCGCGCGCGCTCGTGGCGAAATACGACCAGGCCGCATGACGCAAGAAACGGGGGTCGGCCATCCGGCCCCGACGCGCCCCGGCCACGGGCCGGCCGAGCGCCTCGTCGAGGCGCTCGCTTATGCCGCCGCCGCAATCGGCGGTCTGTTCCTGGTCGGGGTTTCCCTGCTCGTGACGGCCAGCATCCTCGGGCGCTGGCTGTTCAGGTCTCCCATCAACGGCGATTACGAGCTGGTCCAGGTGGGGATCGCCATCGCGGCCTTCCTGTTCCTGCCGCTGTGCCAGCTGCACAACGAGAACATCATCGTCGACGCCTTCACCACCCGCGCGCCGAAATGGGCGGTCTCGGCCCTCGATGCGTTCTGGGCGCTCGTCTACGCGATGGTGGCCGCCTTCCTCGCCTGGCGGCTCGCGGTCGGCGCCGCCGACACGATGCGCTCCGGCATGACCACCCCGATGCTGCAGCTTCCCTATGCCTGGGCCATGGTGGTCGGAGCCGCGGCGCTCGGCTTCCTCGCGCTCGCCTCGCTGCTTGTCTCGATCCGCCACGCCAGGGACGCCGGCCGGTGAGCGGGCCAACCATCGCGGCGATCGGCTTCGCCGCCATGCTGGTGCTGATGGCGATCCGCATGCCGGTCGGGCTCGCCATGCTGGTCGTCGGCGCCGGCGGCTACGCCTGGCTCGCCGGGCCGCTGGCGCTCATGAATCTCGTCAAGACGACGCCCTACTACCTCTTCAGCAACTACACGCTCTCGGTCATCCCGCTCTTCATCCTGATGGGCGCCTTCGCGGAGCGCTCCGGCATGTCGCGCGCGCTCTTTTCGGCCGCCAACATGCTCGTCGGCCATTTCCGCGGCGGGATCGCGATGGCGACGATCGTCGCCTCGACCCTCTTCGGCGCGATCTGCGGCTCCTCGGTCGCGACCACCGCGACCATGAGCCGGGCCGCGCTGCCGGCCTTCAAGGAATACGGCTATGCGGATCGCCTCGCGACCGGCACCTGCGCGGTCGGCGGCACGCTCGGCATCCTCATCCCGCCCTCGGTGATCCTGGTCATCTATGCGATCTCGACCGAGCAGAACATCGCCAAGCTCTTCATGGCCGCGATGATCCCCGGCCTCATGGCGGCCGCCTTCTATCTCGTCACCATCAGGCTGCTCGTCGCGCGCGATCCGACGCTCGGCCCCGCCGCCGATCCGGTCGGGACGAAGGCGAAGCTCGAGGCGATCGCCGCGGTCTGGCCGGTGCTCCTCATCGCCGCCGCCGTGGTCGGCGGCATCTATGGCGGCATCTTCACGCCGACGGAGGGTGCCTCCGTCGGCGCCGCAGGCACGCTCCTCGTCGGGATCGTCCGCCGGACCCTCGGCTGGAAGGAGATCCGCGAGAGCCTGATCCAGACGGCCGGCACCTCGGGCATGATCTTCCTGATCCTGCTCGGGGCCGAGTTCTTCAACGGCTTTCTCGGGCTGTCGCAGCTGCCGACCGCGGCGGCGGAGTGGATCGCCGGCCTCGGCCTGCCGGCCTACGGCGTGCTTGCGGTGCTTCTCCTCTTCTACATCCTGCTCGGCGCGGTGATGGACGAGATGGCGATGATCCTGCTCACATTGCCCGTCTTCTTCCCGATCGTATCGGCCCTCGATTTCGGCCTCACCGGCGAGGAGACCGCGATCTGGTTCGGGATCCTCGTCCTCGTCGTGGTCGGCATCGGGCTGACGGCGCCCCCGGTCGGCCTCAACGTCTTCGTGGTGAGCGCCCTCGCCCGCGACGTCCCGATCACGCGGATCTATCGCGGCGCGCTGCCGTTCCTTGCGACCGACGTCGTCAGGCTCTCGGTGCTCGTCCTCTTTCCCGGGCTCTCGCTGGCGCTCGTCAGGCTCCTCAGCTGAGGGGCTGCGCGACGAGGATCGCCGCGGGAAAGCGGGCGAGCACCTCGCGGAGCGCGAGCGTGCCGGCCGAGCCGTGCTCCGCGCCCGTCACCGCGTCCCGCCAGGTCCGGCCGGCGAGCGCCGCCGGCAGCACGACCGCCGCGTCGCTCCAGGCCCCCGGAGGGACGAGCGGCAGATCCGCGCTCCCGACGAGCGCGGTGGCAAGGCGGCTCGCCACCACGATCACCGCGTCCTCGCCGTGGCGGCGGGCGAAGGCGAGGGCATGGCCCTCCGCGCGGCCGGCAAGATCGAGCGGAAAATATTCCCCCTTGCCGAAGAGGTCCGGCCGCTCCCGCCTCAGCGCGAGCCCGGACCGCATCAGGCGGAGCTTAGGTGCGCCGGAGCGCCAGTCGGCGAGCGGGTCGCCGCCCGGGGCCTCCGCGGCCGTCAGGAGCGCCTGCAGCGCGTCGTAGGCGACCGGGCGCCGGTTGTCGGGGTCGACCAGGCTCAGATCCCAGGTCTCGGTGCCCTGGTAGATGTCCGGCACGCCCGGCGCGCAGAGCTTGATCGCGAGCTGCGAAAGGCCGTTCAGCGCGCCGGCCGTCCAGATCGGCGCGCAGGTGGCCGCGAAATCGGCTGCGAACCAGTGGTCGGGCGCGAGCGCGCCCTTCACGAACCGGCTGACCGCATCCTCGTAGGTGGGCGACGGCGTCGTCCAGCTCGTGCGGAGCTTCGCCTCGCGGACGACCTTGGTCATGTAGGCGTCGAGCCGCTCGGCAAGGGCCGCCAGGCCGTCGCGGTCGCGCGGATCGAGATCCGCCGGCCAGGCGCCTGCGAGGGCCTGATAGAACAGCCATTCCATGGCGGGTTCGGGCGCCGTGCCGTCGTCGAGCTCGGTCCTGAGGCCCGAATTCACGACGCGCCAGCGCTCCGCGGCCGCCGCCCAGCGGCCCGGAACCTCGCCGAGCACGTAGAGCCGCGCACGCGCATCCTCGCCGCGCTTGGTGTCGTGCGTCGCGGTGGCGCTGAGGCCCCCGGGCTGGTCGCCGAGCCGCGTCCGCATCGCCTGATGGAAATCTTCGCGTGAGGCCCCGAAGCGATCGGGCTCGCCGCCGACCTCGTTCAGCGCGACGAGCCGGTTGAAGCGGTAGAAAAGCGTATCCTCCAGCGCCTTCGCCATGACCGGGCCGGTCGTCTGCTGGAACCGGGTTGCGAATTCCAGTGCGGTCGCCTGGCTTGCCGGATCGGCGAAATCGAGCCGCAGCATGCGGCCGACGAAGTCGATGGCGCTCTCGTCCTCCACCTCCCGGCCGGTCCTGGCCGCCGCCATCGCATTCTCGATGAGCGCGAGATCCTCCGCGGCCGGCCCCTCGACGTTCACGTAGGTGCGGTAGACCGGGAGCGCGGCCGCGATCTCCATGACGGCGCGGCGCAGGCTGTCCGCCCCGATGTCGCGCGTCATCGGATCGCCCGCGGAAAGCGTGCAGCCGAGCTGCTTCAGGAATTCGAGCTCGCCGGCAAGGTTTCGCGACAGGATGCGGCGCTTGGTGTCGAGCACCATCGCCTCGTAGTCGACCGCGCTGCCGATGAAGCGCTCGTACGCCGCCGTCGCCTCCGCCGCACGGGCGGGATCCATGAAGAGCCCGGCGAGCGCGGTGATGAACTCGTAGCCGGTGGTGCCGGCGATCGGCCAGTCGTCGCGGAGCGTCTCCCCCGGCCCGAGGATCTTCTCCACGAGCAGATAGAACGGCGCTTCGGACCCGATCGCGCCCTGCAGCCGGACGAGATAGGTCTTGGGATCGGCCAGGCCGTCTATGTGGTCGAGGCGGATGCCGTCGACCGCCCCCTCGGCGACGAGCCGGAGCAGCAGGGCATGAACGTCCTCGAACACCTTCGGCCGCTCCACCTTGATGCCGACGAGGTCGGCGATCTCGAAGAACCGGCGATAGGTGAGCGTCTCCCGCGCCGCGCGCCAGAAGGTGAGGCGCCAGAACTGGTCCTCGTGCAGGTCATGGAGCGCGGCGTGATCGGCGACGACGGCATCGATCGCGTGCCGGACCCGCTCGGCAACCGCCCGGTCGGAAACGAGCCGGGCAAGCTCCGCCTTCAGCTCCGGCGCCGTATCCGGGTCGGCGATCGCGAAGCGCCGCGCAAGCTCCGGGAACGACTCCTCCTCCAGCCTGCCGAGGATGCGCGCATAGGAGGGCGGCGCGATCGGCAGGCGGAGATCGCCATAGGAGAAGGAGACGCCGCCATCCGCCTCGTCGAGATCGAGGCCGAGCTTCCCGTCCGCGAGCGCCCGGCCATAGGCTTCCCCGAGCACCGGAACGATCAGCTTCGGCGCGCTCCAGTCGATGTCGAAATGGCCGGCGAACGGACTCGCCTGGCCCCATTCCAGGACGTCGCGCCACCACGGATTGAAGGGCGAGGCACCCATGTGGTTCGGCACGAAATCGAGGATCAGGCCGATGCCTGCGCTCCTCAGCGCCGCAGCGAAGGCGAGGAAGCCCTGTTCGCCGCCGATCGCGGGTTCGATCTCGCCGAAATCCGCGACGTCGTAGCCGTGGGTCGAGCCGGGCGCCGCCCGGAAGATCGGGGAAGCGTAGACGTGCGACACGCCGAGCCGGGCGAAATAGGGCGCGAGCGCGGCCGCCTTCCCGAAGTCGAAGCCGTTCCGGAACTGGAGCCGGTAGGTGGCGGTCGGGAGGGTCATGCCTGTTTCGGGCGCTCCTCGCGAACCGCGCGGCAGATCGCGCGGTAGAGCGCGGTCTCGACGAGGCGCTCGACCGGCACTTCGAGCTTCATCTGCCAGTTCGGATGCTCGTCGGTGGTGCCGGGTATGTTGACCTGCTCGATGGCGCCGACGAGGTCGTCGAGGGGGATCGCGAAGAGCCGCGACGGCGTGCGGGCCATGAACCGGTGGAGCGCGACCGCGACCTCGGGCGGCAGGGCGCAAGGCGCGTCGACGTCGCCCCGCATCATCGCCTCGGCCTCCGCCGGCAGGAGGCCGGCATCCGCGAGTGCGCCCAGCATGCGCCTGCGCTCGTGCGCCCGGCTCTCCTGCTGCGCGGGAAGGTCCTCCGGCGCGTTCATCCCGATCGCCGCGCGGGTCTCCAGATCGTGCCCGGCCCACCAGCCGGCGAGCGGGGGCAGGTCGTGGATCGAGATGCAGGCCATCGACGCATGCGGATAGGCGTCCGGGGGCAGGAAGAAATCGTCTCTCCGCTCGAAGAAGAAGACCCGGTACGAATGGATGTCCATCGCCGCCATCACGTCGCGGAACCCTTCCGGGACGACCCCGAGGTCCTCGCCGATGACGATCGCGTGGCGCGCCTGCGAGATCTCGGCGAGGCTCTGCAGCATGTCCTGGAACGGATAGCGGACATAGACGCCGTCGGCGGCGGAGAAGCCGGACGCGATCCAGTAGAGCCGGTAGAGGCTCATGGCGTGGTCGATGCGCACGGCCCCGGCGCGGCGCAGAACGTCGTCGAGCGCCGTGCGGTAGGGCTCGAAGCGCCGCTGCACCAGGGTCGCCGGCGAAAGCGGCGCAATGCCCCAGTCCTGGCCGGCGGCATTGAAAAAATCGGGCGGCGCGCCGATCCGGGCATCGGGCACGGTGAGCGCGGGGTCCGACCACGTCGCGGAGCCGTCGGATGCGACGCCGACCGCCAGGTCGACATAGAGGCCGATCCGCATTCCGGCCGCGATCGCCCGCCGCTGCGCCTCCGCCAGCTGCCGGTCGGCGATGAACTGCAGCCAGGCATGGAACGTGACCCTGTCCTCGTGCTCCTCGGCGAAGTTCCGCACCGCGAGGCTGCCGTGATCCTGGAACTCCGCGGGCCAGCCGTGCCAGCCGCTCCAGCGCCCGTCGGCCACCATCCGCTCGGAGATCGCCTCGAACAAGGCATGGAGATAGAGCGGCTGCCCGTGCTCGGCACAGAAGGCCTGGAAGGCGGATACGTTCGCCTCGTCGTCGCCGAAGGCTTCGAAGAGCGCCTCCAGCGCCCGCTTCTTCGCGAGCGCGACGAGCGGATAGAGAACCCGGTCGGACGCCCGCAGCTCGTCGAGCTCCGCGGCATCGAGGTCGAGCGCCGCGGCGCCCGGGACGCCGTCGACGGCGATGTAGAGCGGATTGAGGAATTGCCGGTTCGACGGCGAGAACGGGCTGAAGCGCCGGGCGTCCGCCAGGAAGAGCGCATGGAGCGGGTTGACGCCCACGAAATCGGCGCCCTCGGCGGCCGCGATCTCCGCAAGCCGGGCGAGATCCTCGAAATCGCCGATCCCCCAGTTGCGCCCGGAGCGGAGGGCGTAGACCTGGCACGTGACGCCCCAGGTCCGGCCGTCCTTCAGCCAGGGCGGCACGAAGCAGCGGATGCCGGCCGGGGCCTCCATCGCGCCGAAATCGATCGGCATGGCGCAGCGGGCCGCCTCCGCGATGTCCTGCTCGGTCTCCGTCCAGACGCCCATGGCGCGGAGGATCGCACGCTTCGCCTCGTCGCGGACGTCGCGGCGCTTGCCGTCTATCCCGACATAGGTGGATTCGATGCCGTAGAGACCGGCAAGCCGGTCGAGATCGGGGTTCATGCGTTGGGCAGGGCTTTCGCGCCCTGTTCCAGGTAGAAGGCGACCGAAAGAGGCGGCAGCTTTCCCTCGCGCAGCGCGGGATCGGCCCCCGGCCGCCAGTCGAAGATCAGACGGCCGTCGGGAACGTCCGGCACGGGGCAGACCTCTTGCTCGAAATTGGCGTAGAGCGACAGGCGCGAACCGTCCCCCAGGAGCCAGCGGACGAGGAAGGCGTCGCCGTCGAGCATCTTCCACGCGCCGGCGTTTCCGCCGATGCCGGCGAGCCGCGGCGCGATCTCGTCGCGCCTGAGCTTCAGAAGCCGCTTCACAAGGTCGAGCCGCCGGGCATGCGCGGTGTCGAACCTCAGGCTCCAGTCCATCCGCGACGACGTGAAGGTCGTTTCCGCGTTCGGATCGGGGATGCGCGCGCGGTTCTCCTCGCTCGCGAATTGCGGCCACTTGCGGAACTCGTTGCGGCGCCCTTCGCGGACCGCATCGCCGAGTTCTCCGTGGAAATCCGTGAAGAAGCCGAAGGAGCGCGTCTCCGCCCATTCCTCCCCCATGAAGAGGAGCGGGATCTGCGGGCTCAGAAGGAGGATCGCCGTCAGGAGCTCGAGCATCCGCCCGGGCGCGAGCATGGTGAGGCGCTCGTTGAAGGCGCGATTGCCGATCTGATCGTGGTTCTGGAGAAAGTTCACGAAGGCGGTCGGCGGCAGGATCGCGCTCGGCTCGCCGCGCGGCTCGTTGTCCCGGAAGACGGACGGCTCGCCCTGGAACACGAAGCCGGTGGCGAGCGCCTTGGCGAGCTTCGCGGCGTGCTCGCGCGTGTAGTCGGCGTAATAGCCTTCGCTCTCATGGGTCGCCATGACATGCGCCGCGTGGTGGAAGTCGTCGTTCCACTCGCCGTCGTAGAGCCGGATCCGGCCCGCCTCGTCGCGGACGTGGAGCCGGGTGATGTTGCGGTCGTCCTCGGTCGTCAGGTGGATCTCGCGATCGGTGATGCGGCTCCGCACGGTGAGCGCCAGCTCCTCCAGAAGCGGCTCCTCCGTGTCCTGGTCGATCTGGTCGATCGCATCGAGGCGGAGCCCGTCGAAGCGGAACTCCTCCAGCCAGTAGAGCGCGTTCTCGATGAAGAAGTCGCGGACCGGCGGCTTCTCGTAGGCGATGGCGCCGCCCCAGGGCGTCTGGCGCTCGGGGTGGAAGAAGTCCGGCGCGACGAGATGCAGGTAGCTGCCGTCCGGACCGAAATGGTTGTAGACGACGTCGAGGAACATCATGAGCCCGCGCTCGTGCGCGGCGTCGACGAGCGCCTTCAGCCGCTCCGGGCCGCCATAGGCGGGGTGCGGCGCATAGAGCAGGACCCCGTCATAGCCCCAGCCCCGGTTTCCGCCGAACTGGGCGACCGGCATCAGCTCGACCGCGGTCACGCCGAGCTCGGCCAGGTAGTCGAGCTTCTCGTTCACGCCGTCGAACGTACCCTTCCCGGTGAAGGTGCCGGTATGCAGCTCGTAGAAGACCGTCTCGCCCCAGGGACGTCCCTTCCAGTCGGCCGTCCTCCAGACATGGGCCTTCGGATCGACGAGACGGCTCGGGCCGTGGACGTCGCCGATCTGGGCCCGCGCCGCAGGGTCGGGAATGGCGAAGCCGTCGGGCAGGACGAAGCGGTAGCCGCCCCCGACCGGCACGGCATCGGTCTCGAGCTCGAACCAGCCGCCCTCCGCCTGGCGCATCGGGAGATCGCCGCGCCCTTCGGCCCGCAGCGTCATCGCGGAATGCGACGGAGCCCAGATCCGGAAGCGCGCTCCGCCGCCTTCGGTCGGAATCGCACCCCAGCTCGTCTCGAAGCGGAAGCGGGTCATTTCGGCTCCTGCCCGGATGTCGCCCCAGGGGCCTTTGCACCGAAGAGAAGAAGGCACCGCCCACCGAGCTCGATCTCCGTCTCCGCCGGGACCGGATCCGCCTCCGGCCGGACGAGACCCTCCGCCGTGTCGACGAGGAGCTGCCAGCTCTCCGCGGTCGCGGCCGAAGGCAGCTTGAACCCGATCGGCTCGTGATAGGCGTTCGACAGCAGCAGGAGGCGGTCGGCCTCGCCGCAGAGGAGCATTCCGACCACCTTGGCGAGCGGGTCCGACCAGGCGCCGGCATCCATCTCCTCGCCGTCGGGCCTCAGCCACACGACGTTGCGCGTCCCGTTATCGTCGATGGCCTGGCCGTGGACGTACCTGTTCTGCCGCAGCAGCGGTTCGGCGGCGCGCAGGCCGATCAGCCCGTGCGCGAAATCGAAGAAGGCCTGGTCGCGCGGCCCGATATCCTCCCATTTGAGCCAGGCGATCTCGTTGTCCTGGCAATAGGCGTTGTTGTTGCCGAACTGCGTCCGTCCCACCTCGTCGCCCATCAGGATCATCGGCGTGCCCTGCGACAGGATCAGCATGGCGAGGAGGTTGCGCCGCATGCGGTCGCGCAGGTCGAGAATCGCCTCGTCCTCCGTCGGGCCTTCCGCCCCGCAGTTCCAGCTGCGGTTGTCGTCGTGGCCATCGCGGTTGCCCTCCTCGTTCGCCTCGTTGTGCTTCTCGTTGTAGGAATAGAGGTCGAGAAGCGTGAAGCCGTCATGGGCGGTGACGAAGTTGACGCTGGCCCAGGGCTTCCGGCCGCGCTTCTCGAAAAGGTCCGAAGAGGCGAGGAGCGCCCGCGAGAAGGCCGGAAGCAGGCCGTCGTCGCCCTTGGCGTAGCTGCGCATCTCGTCGCGGTAGCGCCCGTTCCACTCCGCCCAGCCCGGGGGGAAGTTGCCGACCTGGTATCCGTTCGGACCGAGATCCCAGGGCTCCGCGATCATCTTCACCCGCGAGAGCACCGGGTCCTGCCGGACCACGTCGAAGAAGACCGCGTTCGGCTCGAAATTGTCGTACTCGCGCCCGAGCGAGCTCGCGAGGTCGAAGCGGAACCCGTCGACGTGGCACTCCTCCACCCAGTAGCGGAGCGAATCCATCACCATCTGGAGCACCCGGGGATGGCGGAGATTGACCGTGTTGCCGCAGCCGGTCGTGTCGAAATAGTAGCGGGGGTCCTGCGCCAGCAGGTAGTAGCTCGCATTGTCTATGCCGCGGAAGGAGAGCGTCGGGCCGAGATGGTTGCCTTCCGCGGTGTGGTTGTAGACCACGTCGAGGATGACCTCGATGCCGGCCGAATGCAGGCGGCGGACGGCGAGCTTGAACTCGTGGAGGTCGCCGCCCGGCGAGACGTAGCGCGGCGCCAGCGAGAAGTAGTTGACGGTGTTGTAGCCCCAGTAGTTGGTGAGTTTCTTCGCCACGAGGTAGCGGTCGTCGAAGAAGGCCTGCACGGGCATCAGCTCGATCGCCGTCACCCCGAGCTTCACGAGATGATCGACCACGCGCGGGTCGGCGAGGCCGGCGAGCGTGCCGCGGATCTGGTCGGGCAGCTCGGGATGGAGGGCCGTCAGCCCCTTCACGTGCGCCTCGTAGATGATGGTCTTCGACCACGGCGTACGGGGCCGCCGATCGTCTCCCCAGGTGACCGCCGTGTCGATGACGACGGATTTCGGCATGACGAATGCCGAATCGCGCTTGTCGAAGGAGAGGTCCTCGCGCGGCGAACCCACCCGGTAGCCGAAATGGGCGTCGTGCCAGCGGAGATCGCCATAGAGCTCCTTGGCATAGGGATCGATCAGGAGCTTGTTCGGATTGAAGCGGTGGCCCCGGCGCGGATCATAGGGACCGTAGACCCGGTAGCCGTAGAGCTGGCCCGGCCGTACGTCGGGAAGATAGCCGTGCCAGACCTCGTGCGTGTATTCGGGCAGCGCGATGCGCTCGAGCTCCCGCTTGCCCTTCGGATCGAACAGGCAGAGCTCGACCTTCTCGGCATTCGCGGAAAACAGCGCGAAGTTGACGCCGAACCCGTCCCAGGTCGCCCCGAGCGGATGGGGGGACCCGGGTTCGACACGAAAATTCGCCATGCAGATCGAACTCCTAGCGGGCGAGCTCGAAGACGAGTGTGCCGAGTGGAGGAAGCGTGAGGTCGAGGGAGACGGGGCGGCCGTGCCAGGGCACCGGCTCGGCGGAAACCGCCCCGCCATTGCCGACATTCGAGCCGCCATAGACCGCAGCGTCGGTGTTCAGCCGCTCGATCCAGGTGCCTGCGGCCGGCGCCCCGACGCGGTAATGGTGCCGGACGACCGGCGTGAAGTTGCAGATCACCAGGGCCGGCGGGTCCTCCGGCCCGCCCTTCCGCAGATAGGCGTAGACGCTTTGGTCGGCATCGCCCGCCTCGATCCACTCGAAGCCCTGCGGATCGGCGTCGCGCACATGGAGCGCACGGCAGCCGCGATAGAGGCGGTTCAGGTCGCGGACCAGGCTCTGCAGCCCGGAATTCTGCGGATCGGCCAGCAGGTGCCAGTCGAGGGAGCGGTCGTGGCTCCATTCGCGGTCCTGGCCGAACTCGCCGCCCATGAAGAGCAGCTTCTTGCCCGGATGCGTCCACATGAAGGCGTAGTAGGCGCGCAGATTGGCGAATTTCTGCCAGCGGTCCCCCGGCATCTTGCCGAGCAGCGAGCCCTTTCCGTGCACCACCTCGTCGTGGCTGAGCGGAAGAACGAAGTTCTCCGTGAAGGCGTAGAGCAGGCCGAAGGTCATCTCGTGGTGATGGTGCTTGCGGTGCACCGGCTCCTTGGACATGTAGTCCAGCGTGTCGTGCATCCAGCCCATGTTCCATTTGTAGCCGAAGCCGAGCCCGCCCATGTCGACCGGGCGGGACACCTGCGGCCAGGCCGTGGATTCCTCGGCCATCGTGGTGGCGCCGGGCGCATCCGCGAAGACCCGCGTGTTCATGGTCTTCAGGAACGCGATCGCCTCGAGGTTCTCGCGTCCGCCATGGACGTTCGGAATCCATTCGTCGGCGGGCCGGCTGTAGTCGAGATAGAGCATCGAGGCGACGGCATCGACCCGCAGGGCGTCGATGTGGAAGCGCTTCAGCCAGAAGAGCCCGTTGGCGAGCAGGAAGTTCGACACCTCGCGGCGCCCGAAATTGTAGATGAGCGTGTTCCAGTCGCGGTGGAAGCCGAGGCGCGGGTCCTCGTGCTCGTAGAGCGCCGTGCCGTCGAAGCGGGCGAGCCCGTGCGCGTCCGTGGGGAAATGGGCGGGCACCCAGTCGATGATGACGCCGATGCCCGCCTGGTGCAGCCGCTCCACGAAGCGGGCGAAGCCCTCCGGCGGGCCGTGGCGGCTCGTCGGCGCGAACAGGCCGATCGGCTGATAGCCCCAGGAGCCGGAGAACGGGTGCTCGCTCACCGGCATGCATTCGACATGGGTGAAGCCGAGATCGCAGAGATAGGGGACGAGTTCGTCGGCGATCTCGTCATAGCTCATCATCTGGTCGCCGTCCTTGCGGCGCCAGGATCCGAGATGCAGCTCGTAGATGGAGATCGGCGCGTCGAGGGCGTTCCGCCGCTGCCGGTTCGCCATCCATTCGTTGTCCTGCCAGTCGTGCTCCGGCAGGCCGTGGACGATGGAGGCGGTCGAAGGGGGCTGCTGCTGGGCGAAGGAGACCGGGTCCGCCTTGAGCGGCAGCAGCTGGCCCTGCGCGCCGAGGATCTCGAACTTGTAGAGCGCGCCCGGCCCGAGACCGGGGATGAACAGCTCCCAGAGGCCGGCCTCGATGCGCTTGCGCATCGGGTTCCGCCTCCCGTCCCAATAGTTGAAGTCGCCGACGACGCTGACGCGCTTCGCGTTCGGAGCCCACACCGCGAAGCTCACCCCCGCGACCCCGTCGATGGTGACGGGATGGGCTCCGAGCCGCTCGTACATCTCGCGGTGCGTGCCCTCGGCGAGCAGGTGGACGTCGAGGGCCCCGAGGACGGGCGGAAACCGGTAGGGATCCTCGGCCTCCCAGACGCGCTCGCCCGCCGTCATCCGCAGGCGGTAGCGAAACAGGCGGCGCCGGCGCGGGACCGGCCCGGCGAAGAATCCCGCCGGGTGCAGGAGCTCGAGCTCCGCGCACCGCTTGCCGGAATCCGCATCGACGACGCTGACGGTCTCCGCGCCCGGCCAGAAGACGCGGACGGTGATCGGCTCGTCCCCGCGGGCATGCATTCCGAGAAGCGCGAACGGATCGCCGTGGCGGCCCTGCACGAGCGCTTCGACGGCGCGCGGATCGGGCCTCCAGGCAATATCTGCCGACGCTTCCGCCACGTTCATCAGGCCACCTTCGTCTCAAGAATGTCGAGGACTCCCCTCACCGGAATGGTGAGCCAGGCCGGACGGTTCCCCGCCTCGTAGCCGATTTCGTAGAACCCTTTTTGAAGCAGGAAGAGCGCGAGCAGCCCGTCGCGCGTGGCGGCATCCTGGGGAACCGAGGCGACCCCCTCCACCGTCGCCCAATAGGCTGCGAGGAATTCCTCGACCGAGCGGTCGCGCCACGCGAAGGCCCTCGCCGTCACGGCCTCGCCCGGATCGCCGCGGCGGAGACGGAACCGGTCGAGCGCGGCCCAGGCCGCATAGTCGAACGAACGCAGCATGCCCGCAACGTCCCGGAGCGGCGAGGCCTTGGCCCGCCGTTCGGCGAGGCTGCGCTGCGGCTCGCCCTCGAAGTCGATGATCATCACGTCCGCCTGCGCGACGAGCACCTGGCCGAGATGGTAGTCGCCGTGGATGCGGATCTTCGCGCCCGACGGGGCCACCGCGCGGAGCGCGGTCAGCCGGTCGAGAACGTCCTGCCGTCCCTCGAGAAGCCGGTCGACCGATGCGAGGACGGCGTCGGGCAGGACGGAACGCGCGCGCTCCAGCGCCGCGATCGTCTCGCGCGCCTCGAGCGCCGCCTCCTCCGCCCAGCGCCCGATATCGGCCGCGGTGACGGGCTCCGGCGCGAAGGCCGGGTCGCCGGCCCCGGTGCTGAGCGCGGCATGCAGCTCGCCGGTCCGCCTCCCGAGCAGGCTCGCGAGGTCGAGCGGGAAGGAGAAGATCGCGGCCGGCGCCTCGCCGGCAGGCGCGAGCTCGGCGCCGAGCGCCAGGTCGTCGAGCTCGCGGTCGAGCGCGTCGATGATCACGCTCCAGGCGTCGCCCTGGTTGAGCACGAAGCCGAAGGCGGAGGCGAAGGCGACCGGCTCGCCGTCGTCCGGGACGTATTCGGCGGCGCCGAGATAGGCCGGGGTGTTCGGGTATCCGGCCCTTTCGGTCAGGAACCGCGCCATTTCGAGCTCGGGCTGCTCGCCCGGGCGGAGACGGCGGTAGACCTTCAGCATGATCTCCTCGCCGAGGATGATCGAGACGTTGCTCTGCTCGACGGCGACCGGCCGCACCGACTCGACGTTCTCGATCTCCCGCAGGCGGTCGGTGGCTTCGTAGCGCAGCCTGCCGCCCGGAGCGGCGGCGTCCGTGCCGGCCTTCATGGCCGCGACCACGCTGCGGGCGAAGTCCTCGTCCCCGGCGGCATCGACGAGCGCCCCGACCTTCGGGCCGGACCGGATCTTGGCGAGCGTGTAGGAGAGCTTCGGCGCGCCGAAGCGGAGATTGGCTTCGCCCCAGCTGACGCCGAGCGGCAGGAAATAGCACTGGCCGGCGCCGTCGCCGGTCGTCACGTCGGCGATGCCGAGCCGGTAGCCGGGCGCGAGGTCGCCAAGGCTGCGCAGCGCGACCGACTGGATCTTCTGGCTCTTGCCGGCGAACCAGCGCTGCCGGGCAAGGTATTCGGGCAGGGCATCGCGCTCGAGATTGCGCAGGTCGCGGCCGTCGAGCGCCCGCTCCAGGCTTCCGCCCGGCGCCGTCAGGGTGACGAATTCCGGCAGCGGATCGGGAGGCGCGGCATGCCATTGCGGCGCCGCTTCCTGGTCGGCCAGCACGAACCAGAAGAAGCCGTAGGCCGGCAGCGTCAGCATGTAGGGGAGATCGCCGACGGGCGGAAACGCGGCCCGGCCGGTGAGCTCGATCGGAACGGCGCCCCGCCAGGGCGAGAGGTCGAGCTCCACCGCCTGCGCGCTCCGCGCAAGGTTGGCGACGCAGAGGATGCGCTCGTCCTCGTGCTCCCGGATATAGGCGAGCACCTTCCTGTTGCGCGGATAGAGGAAGGTGAAGCTGCCCCGGCCGAACGCCTTGCGCTGCTTCCGGACCCCGATCAGGCGCCGCATCCAGTTGAGCAGGGAGGACGATTCGTTCTGCTGGGCTTCGACGTTCACCGCCTCGAAGCCGTAGACCGGGTCCATGATGGGGGGCAGGTAGAGCTGCTGCGGGTTCGCCCGCGAGAAGCCGCCGTTCCGGTCGCTCGACCATTGCATCGGCGTGCGCACGCCGTCGCGGTCGCCGAGATAGTAATTGTCGCCCATGCCGAGCTCGTCGCCGTAATAGATGATCGGCGTGCCCGGCATCGACATCAGCAGGGCGTTCATGAGCTCGATCTTGCGCCGGTCGTTCTCCAGGAGCGGCGCGAGCCGGCGGCGGATGCCGAGATTGATGCGGGCGCGGGCGTCGCGCGCATAGGTGCGCCAGAGATAGTCGCGCTCCTCCTCCGTCACCATCTCGAGCGTCAGCTCGTCATGGTTCCTGAGGAAGATCGCCCATTGGCAGGGATCGGGGATGTCCGGCGTCTGCCGGATGATGTCCGTGATCGGGTGCCGGTCCTCCTGGGCGAGCGCCATGTACATGCGCGGCATCAGCGGGAAGTGGAACGCCATGTGGCATTCGTCGCCCTCCCCGAAATAGGGCCGCGTGTCCTCCGGCCACTGGTTCGCCTCGGCGAGCAGCATGCGGTCGGGATATTTCGAATCGAGCTCGGCCCGGATGCGCTTCAGGACCTCGTGGGTCTCCGGCAGGTTCTCGTTGTTGGTGCCGTCCCGCTCGACGAGATAGGGGATGGCGTCGAGCCGCAGCCCGTCGACCCCCATGTCGAGCCAGAAGCGCATGACGCGCAGGACCTCCGCCAGAACGCGCGGATTGTCGAAGTTGAGATCGGGCTGGTGCGAATAGAAGCGGTGCCAGAAGAACTGCTGGGCGACGGGGTCCCAGGTCCAGTTCGAGGTCTCGGTGTCGAGGAAGATGATCCGCGTGCCCTGGTACCTGTCGTCCGTGTCGCTCCAGACATAATAGTTGCGGACCGCCGAGCCGCGCCGCGCCAGCCGGGCCCGCTGGAACCACGGATGCTGGTCGGAGGTGTGGTTGATGACGAGCTCGGTGATGACGCGGATGCCGCGCTTATGCGCCGCCGTGACGAAGCGCCGGAAGTCCCGCATGTCGCCATAGGCGGGGTTGATGGAGCGGTAGTCGGCGATGTCGTAGCCGTCGTCCCTCAGCGGCGACGGATAGAAGGGCAGCAGCCAGATCGTGTTGACGCCCAGGCTCTCCACGTAGTCGAGCTTCTGGAACAGGCCGTCGAAATCGCCCATCCCGTCATTGTTGCCGTCGAAGAACGCCTTGATGTGCAGCTGGTAGATGATGGCGTCCTTGTACCAGTAGGGGTCGTTCCGCGTGATTCCGCCATGCTGCTCCTCGCCCTCGTCCGGACCGGGCGCCACGCTGATCGTCTTCATGTCCATCAATAGGGCTCTCCCGGCCGAATGAGGCGCCAGATGGCGTAGGGACGCTCGCGCGGGTCGAGCCAGACATGCTGGACCTTGCCGCTCCAGGTGAAATACTGCCCCGTCACCAGGTCCTCGCCGTCGATCGAGGCATGGTCCGGAAGCCCGAACTCCCAGAGCGGAACCTCGAAATCGGCACCTTGCGGATTGTGCGGGTCGAGATTGACCGCGAACAGAAGGAAGTTGTCCTTCGCCTCGGTCATCTTCCCGTAATAGAGGATGTTGTCGTTCCAGGCGTTGTAGAAGACGAGATTGGCGAACTGCTGCAGCGCGGGATTGTTCCGCCGCAGCCGGTTCATCAGGTGGATGTCCTTCCGGATATGGCCGGGACGGTCCCAGTCCCAGGCGCGGATCTCGTACTTCTCGGAATTGAGGTACTCCTCCTTGCCGGGGATCGCTTCCGCCTCGCACAGCTCGAAGCCGTTATAGACGCCGTAATTGCCGGCGAGAGAGGCGGCGAGCACGAGCCGCGTCTGGAAGCCGGCGCGGCCGCTCGTCTGCAGGAAGAAGGGGTTTATGTCCGGCGTGTTGACGAAGAAGTTCGGCCTCATGACGTGCCGGGCGTCGGTCCGGGTCAGCTCGGTCATGTACTCCGTCAGCTCGGACTTCGTGTTGCGCCAGGTGAAGTAGGAATAGGACTGCGTGAACCCGACCTTGGCGAGCCGCTTCATCATCTTCGGCCGGGTGAACGCCTCGGCGAGGAAGATGGCGTCGGGATACTTGTCCTGGACCTCGCGGATCATCCACTCCCAGAACGGCACGGGCTTGGTGTGGGGATTGTCGACCCGGAAGATCCGCACGCCCTTCCCGGCCCAGAACAGCACGACGTCGCGGAGCGCGTACCAGAGCGAGGGCAGCGCGCCGCGATAGAAGTGGACGTTGACGATGTCCTCGTACTTCTTCGGCGGGTTCTCCGCGAACTTGATGGTGCCGTCCGGCCGCCAGTCGAACCATTCCGGATGCTCCTTGATCCAGGGATGGTCGGGAGAGCACTGGATTGCGAAGTCGAGCGCGACCTCGAGCCCGTGCTCGCGGGCCGCGTCGACGAGGCGTGCGAAATCGTCAAAGGTCCCGAGCTCCGGATGGATCGCGTCGTGCCCGCCCTCCTCCGAGCCGATCGCGTAGGGGCTGCCGGGGTCGGTGGCCGCGGCCGTCAGCGCGTTGTTGCGGCCCTTCCGGTTCTTGCGGCCGATCGGATGGATCGGCGGGAAATAGAGCACGTCGAAGCCGAGATCGCGCACGTAGGGAAGGCGCGCGATGACGTCGTCGAAGGTCCCGTGGCGCGCCGGATCGCCGGATTGCGAGCGCGGCATCACCTCGTACCAGGCGCTGAACACGGCGGCGCGCCGGTCGACGACGAGTTCGAGCTCCTTCGGATAACGGCTGAGATTCGTCCGCAGGCCGACCCGCTTCATCAGCGCGGCGGCCGCATCGCCGAGAAGGTCCGCCAGCAGGTCGGCATCGTCGAGCTCGTGCGTCAGGCGCTGGACCAGGCGCTCCATCACCAGCCGGTCGCCCTCGCCGATCCGGTCGCTCTCCTCGAGCGTACGCTCGATCAGCTCGCGTCCCTCGATCAGCTCGAGGCGCAGGTCCTGGCCGGCGGCATGCTTCTTCGTGGCGCCGTCGCGCCAGGAGGCGAAGAGGTCGCGCCAGGCGACGATGGTGTAGCGGTAGCGGGTGTTCGCCTCGACCGTCGTCTCCGCCCGCCAGCGGTCGTTCCCGAGCGGGGCCATCCGGACCTCGCTCCAGTCCTCCTGGTCCGCGCGCCACATGAGAAGCGCCGCGTCGATCTTGTCATGGCCGTCGCAGAAGATGTCCGCTTCCACGGCGAAGCGGTCGCCGACGGCGGCCTTCGCAGGGAAGCGCCCGCCATCGATCTCGGGCGAGACGCCCTCGATCACCACCCGGTCTGCGGCGAGCGCGAGGAGACGTTCGTCTTTGATGGCTGGGGAGCGGGATGCGGCGGGCTGGGTCGGCGTCCTAGATTGTTGCAGCGTCGGGCTTGTCTTCATAGCGGATCGTCTCGGTCCGTGTCGGAGGCTTCGGGCGCGGCACCAGCTCGCCGCTTATCGATACCGGCTGGGCGTGGCCCCTCCGTGACGCCCGCAGCGCCTCCAGGAAGCGGTTCCGCCACCAGGCGATGTTCTGCGTCGTCACATTGTCCCAGAGCGCCGCGTGGCGGGCGCGGCGCTCGCCGAGCGGCATTTCGAGCGCGCGGCGGATGGCGTTCGCCACGTCCTGCGCGTCGTGCGGATTGACGATGAGCGCCTCTTCGAGCTGCTCGGCGGCGCCCGCGAACTGCGAGAGGACGAGCACGCCCGGATTTTCCGGATCCTGCGCCGCGACATATTCCTTCGCGACGAGGTTCATCCCGTCGCGAAGCGGCGTCACCAGCCCGACCCGGCTGCGGCGGAACAGGCCGGCCAGCACCGGCCGCGGCACGGGCCGGTTGATGTAGCGCACCGGCGACCAGGCGAAATCGCCGAAGCGGCCGTTCACCTGGCCCGTCGCGCGCTCCAGCTCCTCCCGGATCGCGTCATAGGCCTCGACGCCCTCGCGCGTCGGCGGAGCGATCTGCACGAACTGGATCTTGCCGGAATATTGCGGATAGGATTCGAGCAGGGCCTCGATGCCGTAGACGCGCTCCGGCAGGCCCTTGGAATAGTCGAGACGGTCGACGCCGATGATCAGGTGCCGGGATTCGACGGACCGCGCGATCGGACGCAGGTCCGGGAGCCGCGCGTTCTTCTCCGCATCGGCCCGGAACTGGACGGCGTCGATGCCGATCGGGAAGGCCTCGATCGAGAGTACGCGGCCGAAGGCCTTGAGGCGGCCGTCGTCGAGCCGGCGGCACCCCAGGTGCTCCTCGGCGTAGCGGGCGAAGTTCTCCCGGTCGCGCACGGTCTGGAAGCCGACGAGGTCGTAGGCGAACAATGTCCGCATGAACTGCGTGTGATGCGGCAGCGCCGAGACGATCTCCGCGGGCGGGAACGGGATGTGGAGGAAGAAGCCGATCGGATTGTTGACCTGCTTCTGACGGAGATAGGCGGCGAAGGGGATCAGGTGATAATCGTGCACCCAGAGCAGGTCGTCGTCTCGCAGGAGGGGCCGGAGCTGCATCGCGAACCGCTTGTTCACCGCGAAATAGCAGGCTTCGAGCTGGCTGCTCATCTCCGCCAGGTCGAGCCGGTAATGCAGCAGCGGCCACAATGTCCGGTTGGCGAAGCCGAGATAGTATTTCTCGTGCTCGTCATGCGTCAGCGCGACGGTCGCGGTCCGCACGTCGCCGTAGCGGGTGACCTCCGGCTCGCGGCGGCGGGCGTCGTCGCTGCGCTCGCCGCTCCAGCCGAACCATACGCCGCCGGAGTCGCTCAGCGCCTCGCCGACGGCAACCGCCAGCCCGCCCGACTGAAAGCCGGACGACAGGTCCGCCACCCGGTTCGACACCACCACCAGCCGTCCGCGCGCGGCATGGCCCTTGCCGGATGAAGCCGCTGGTTCTGCTGATTGCCTGGTCGGCGACGACATTGACGCTCCCCCTCGCCCGCCGGCGGAGTTCTTAACCGTTGCACAAGGGAACTGGATCGGGCTCCCGTCAGTTCCCACGTCTGCCCCGGGCGGGCGCAAGATTCTGCCGCACCCCGCAGGGCCGGCGGATCCGCCCCCTGCCTGGCCCGAGATTTCGCGAGAGGCGGATAGGGGGCAGCATAACGTCACGAGCAGGTGGCGCAACCGCCAAGGGCCGATGGCGGAGATGGCATCGGGCGGCTCGGAACCCGCCGCGCGGAATTCCGTTAGCCATCTCCAAGATGCCGCGCTCTGAACCCAACCAGGGTCACGCGAATGAACGACAGAATCACGTTCGAACTGCTGCAGGCGGCCCGTGCGTACCGGGTCAGGTCGGCCAAACTACTGTCACGTGTCGGCCTTTATCCTGGGCAGGACAGTCTGTTGAAGCTCCTTCATGAGCGCGGCCCGCTCACGATGGGGGAGGCGGCCGCCGCGCTCTCCATCCAGCCGCCGACCGTAACGAAGATGGTCAACCGGCTGTCCGCGTCGGGCCTGATCCGGACCGACGGCGCCACCACCGACCGGCGCAAGACCTTCATCGCGCTCACGGAAGAGGCGAGGGCCAAGGTCGACGAGATCGAGCGCATCTGGAACCGGCTCGAGGCGGAAGCCCTCGAGGAGGTGGAACTCACCCGCGAGCTTTGCGACCAGCTGGCCACGATCACGCGCAATCTCTCGCGGTCCGGACCGGCCGGAACGAGAGAGCACGAGATCGCCCATTCCGACGCCGCCTGACGCGCAAGTCGTTCCGGCAAATAGACTTTGCCAGTCGCGGAACCGAGCCGCCGATCGGGTGTTGTGATCTCGAGGTCCGCAATTTGGGCGCGGACATGAAATGATCCGGGGAGTCGGACGTTGAACGCGATCATATACCTGATCGGCCTTGTGGTCGTGATCCTCTTCATCCTCCAGCTTCTTGGTTTGAGCTGATTCATCAGGCCTGGAGTCAAGAAATGGCATCGAACATGAGTGGCCCGGAGAGCCCCCGCGGGGCATCTTCGGCGGGGGGCTCAGGCTCGCAGAGCCCGTACGCACGCGGTTCCGAAAGCGAGATCTCGCAGGACCTCGACGCGCTGCAGAAGGACGCCCGCGAGCTGCGCGACAGGGCGCAGCGCGAGGGCGAGGCGCTCGGCGCGACGATGCGCCACGGGCGCGAGGCGGTCACGGAGGAGGCGATGGCCTTCGCCCGGAGCGCGAAGGACCGCGCCGCCGGCTTCGCCGAGGACCAGAAGAGCGCCGCCGCCGGCGCCCTCGGCGATTTCGCCAGGGCGGTGAAGCGCGCGAGCGACGAGCTCGAGAAGTCCGACCAGACCATGGCCGCCCGGCTCGTCCGCGAGGCGGCATCGAGCGTGGAAGGCCTGTCGGACTCGCTTTCGAGCCGGAACATCGACGGCATGATCGGCTCGCTGCGCGATTTCGGACGCCGCAATCCGGCCGCCTTCATCGGCGGCGCCGTGCTGGCCGGCGTTGCGCTCGGCCGGTTCGCGCGGAGCTCGAGCGAGCGCCGCAGGCTCTATGAGCGGCACGATTTCGACTATGGCGCGACGGGAAGCCGGATGGGCCAGGACACGCGGACGCCCGCGCCGATGCGGCACGGCGAGAGCGTCGGCGAGGCCGGCGGATCGGATGCCTCCGGGGCGCGGCCGCGCCATTACACGGAAGGCGCCGCCTATGCCGGCGCGACGAGCGCGGCCGGAATGCGTTCCGGCGGATCGGGCCCGGCGACGCCGCGGCCGTCGAGCACCGTCGGGTCCTCGGCGCCGACCTATGGCGCGGCGGGGTCGTCCTCCGCGGCATCCTCGCCGCTTTCGCCGTCGCCGACGGGGCTGGGTCCGGCGATGGGATCGGCCTCCGCTTCGGGGACGGGCAGCTCGTCCGGCTCCGGTTCCTCCGCCGCGTCGGGATCGCCGGCGGGGTCTGGGACCGGCGGCTTCCGCTCCGCCGGCTCGGCCGGCGGTTTCAGCACGGCCTCATCCGGCGGATCGGCCGGCGGGTCGGCCAAGGCCGGCGGCGCAGGCGCAAGAACGGCCGACGAGCCCGGCCTCAACGTGATGCCCGACAAGTCCGGCTCGGTCGGCAGCAGCTCGACCTGGGCCGGCACCAACGAGAGCGGAGGCGGCCATGGCGAATCCCGTTGACACGCAGCGCACGGCCGCGGCCGACCCGCGCAGCGTTCCGCAGCTCCTCGGCGAGCTCGCGCGCGACCTGACGACGCTCTTCCGCAAGGAAGGCCAGCTCGTCCGGGCGGAGCTTGCCGACAAGATCGCCCAGCTCGAAATCGGCGCGGGGTCGCTTGCGGCCGGCGCGGTCTGCCTGCTCGCGGCGCTCCTGGTGCTGCTGCAGGCGCTGGTGATCGCCCTCTCCAACGTGATGCCGCCCGGCTGGGCGTCTCTCGTCGTCGGCGTCGTCGTCGCCATCGTCGGCGTGGTCCTCCTGAAGGTCGGCGCGAACCAGATGAAGGCGGCCAATCTCGCACCGGAGCGCACGACGCATCAGTTGAACAAGGATGCCGAGCTGGTGAGGGAGCAGGTACGATGAGCACTGAGACAGACCGGATCGAGCGCGAGGTGGAGAACACGCGCGCGCAGGTCGAAGAGACGGTGGACGCGCTCCGGGAGAAGCTCTCGCTCGGCCAGATGGTCGACGAGGCCGCCCGCTACTTCCAGAGCAGCGGCGGCGGCGAGATGGTGAGCAATCTCGGGACGCAGGTCCGGGCCAACCCGATCCCGCTCCTCCTCGTCGGCGTCGGCCTGGCCTGGCTGATGTCCGGGCGCGGACAGCCGAACATGGAGATCCCGCATGTCGGCTTCCGGCACGACGGATCGCGCCACGAGCCGCGCTACGATCCGCGCTATCCGCCGGGCAGCGCCTACGGAAGCTCGGAGGCCGGCATCCGCGGCAACGGTCACGAGCGCCGCTCCTGGCCGGCGGGCGAAGGAAGCGCGATGGGCGGGACCGCGTCGGGAATGGCGTCCTCCGCGGAATCGGCCGCGCACCGCGCCGGCGAGGCGGCCCATTCGGCCGCGCAGCGGGCCGGCGAAGGCGCCTCCTCCGCGATGCATCGCGCCGGCGACGCCGCGTACCGGGTCGGCGAGGCGGTCTCTTCGGCCGCCGGTTCCGCCGCGGGCGGCGTCTACCACGCCGGCAGCGCGGCGGCGTCGGGCGCCCGCTCGATGGCGGAAGGCGCTCTTTCCGGCGGCCGCTATGCCGGCGAGGCCGCCTACGGCGCCTATGACTGGGGCAGCCGCAACGCCGCGTGGATCGGCGGCCGCGCCCGCCGCACCTTCGCGCGCATGCTCGACGAAGAGCCGCTGGCGATCGGCGCGCTGGGCCTAGCCGTCGGCGCGGCGATCGGAGCGATGCTCCCCCCGACCGAGATGGAAGACGAATATTTCGGCGAGACCCGCGACAGCTGGAAGCGCAGCGCCGAGGACTATGCCCGCGAGCAGCTGGACCATGGCGTCGAGATGGCCGAGGAGGCCTATGCGGCGGCCAAGGACGAGTTCCGGAGCGAGGACAGCGGAACGACCTTCGCCGAGCGTGCCGAGCACGCCGTGAAGGCCGCCGCCGAAAAGGTGAAGGGCGAAGATTCCGAAGCGGGCACCTCCTCTGCCGGCTCCACCCCGGGATCGGCATCGTCGGAAGGCTCGTCGGCGCCGGCGCGAAACGGGCTCGGAACCTCGTTCTGACCCGGCGCGGAACGGTCGCCTTCCCCAACCGGCATCCGGAGAGCGGCGCGATGGCGCCGCTCTTCCCGCTTGTGCCGCTGCTTTCGCAGCGGCCCTGCCGTCCTTCGTGCCCGGCCGGCGCTCTCGCGCCCGCGGACGTGAAATCACGGGCAGCTCCCGTCACGATCGTTCCGGTCTTCAGCACTCGTTAACCATAATGATGAGAAAATCAGGCTTCTGATTTCCGGAGAACACGGATGTTCGTGCGTCGCGCGGTGCGCAGGATGCTGAGCGAGATCGCGGCCGATTCGGGCGTGCTGGCCGTGGACGAGGTCGCCGACAGGCTGAGCCGGAGCGGCGCGTCCGGGATTGCCAGGCTGCCGCGGCGGCGGCTCGTCGAGCTGCTGATCCGCGAGGGGATGCGGGCACGGCTGGTGCTCGAGGTCTGACGGCAGGCCGCCGAGCCGAATGCGCTGTCATCGGGCGGCGCGCCGCCCTATCTGAGCGTGATGCGCTTCACCGACCTGGTCTGCCGGACCGAGAAGGGCATCTACTGCCCGCCCGGCGACTTCTATATCGACCCTGTTCGCCCCGTCGCCCGTGCTCTCGTCACGCACGGGCATTCCGACCACGCCCGCGCCGGACACGAGGCGGTTCTCGCGACCCCGGAAACGCTCGCGATCATGGCGGCGCGCTACGGCGAGGACTTTGCCGCCACGCGACAGGAGGCCGTGCTCGGGGAGGTGCTCGAGATCAACGGCGTGAGCGTCACCTTCCATCCCGCGGGCCATGTCCTCGGCTCCGCGCAGATCGCCGTCGAGAAGGCCGGCACCCGCATCGTCGCCTCGGGCGACTACAAGCGGCGGGCGGATCCGACCTGCACCCCGTTCGAGCCGGTACCGTGCGACGTCTTCATCACGGAGGCGACCTTCGCGCTGCCGGTCTTCCGCCATCCCGACGACAGGGCCGAGATCCGCAAGCTCGTCGCCTCGGTCGGGCAGTTTCCGGATCGGACCCATCTCGTCGGGGCCTACGCGCTCGGCAAGGCGCAGCGCGTCATCGCCCTCCTGCGGGAGGCCGGCTACGAGGAGACGATCTACATCCACGGCGCGCTGCAGCGGCTCTGCGACCTCTACGAGGAGGAGGGCATCCGGCTCGGCCCGCTCGCGCCGGCGACGGTCGAGAAGGGCGGGCGCAAGGACTTCGCCGGCGCGATCGTTCTCGGGCCGCCCTCCGCCTTCGCGGACCGCTGGGCGCGCCGCTTCGCCGACCCGGTCGCCGCCTTCGCCTCAGGCTGGATGCGGATCCGCCAGCGCGCGCGCCAGCGCGGCGTGGAATTGCCGCTCATCATCTCGGATCATTGCGACTGGGATGAGCTCACCCGGACGATCGGCGAGATCCGTCCCGCCGAGGTCTGGGTCACGCACGGCCGGGAAGAGGCGCTGGTCCGCTGGTGCGAGCTCAACGGAATCGCCGCGCGGCCGCTGCATCTGGCCGGCTACGAGGAAGAGCCGGATTAACCCGTTCCCCGGCCGATCCCGACATATTCCCTGTACGTTCCCGTCGGTGTAAACGGAAGCCGGCGAATTTGAACCTATCTCGCCTTTTTGCGTCAGGGTTAAGGGGCCGCGCGATCCGGTCGTCAGTCCGCGATGGCGGTCGGATCCTCGAGCGCCAGGCGCACGGCAGCCAGCGTGACGAGCGCGGCGTGGAGCGAAGCCGCCGCGAGCACGCCGGAGAGGGTCGCATCCCGGCCGAACACGGTCGCGGCGAGAATGGCGCACAGGAAGACGAGATGGACGCTGATGCCGCCCAGGAGCACGCCGGCGCTCCGGCGATTGACCTGGACGAGGGCCGGCGTGACCTTGTAGCGCCCATCGGCCGTGGTCGGCCCGAACAGGCGATGGAGAAGCGCCCGGTCGGAAATGCCGGTCAGGTCGCGGAGCATCGCATAGGAGGCGGAACCGCGCGTGACGCTCGCCCAGGCATGGCCGGTAATGAGCACGGCGCCCACGTAGAAGCCGGTCAGCAGGATCGCAATCCCGTCGACGACACCCATTCTCTTGCCCCCAGCTTCGTCCCGTCCCGCTCCCATCCTAACGGAGCGAGGTGATTCGCACCATTGATGGGAACCATGGCGGAGTGTGGGCGTTTGAATCGATTCGGGCTCCCGATCGAAACGCCTCGGCAGGCGGCTTATGCCGGAAGGGGTAAATGAAGCCTTTCGGCGGGGATCGTGGCAATTCGTCCGAACCCCGCGACGAGATGTCCGTGCGCGGTCTGGAAGCGGAAGATGCGGAAATCGCCGAAGCGCGCATAGCCCGCAGCCTCCGGATGGCTCGCCAGGAAACGCTCGCGCGCCGGCTCCTGGTGCGCGGCGGGAACGAGCCGCCCGACGAGGGACAGCCGGCTCTCCGCAAGCCGGTCCGGCTGGGCGGAGGGCTCGACCAGGAGAAGGGATGCCCGGGAATCTCGCTCGACGTTCTGCGTGTGCACGGCCAGCTTCGAGAGGAGGAGAAGCGGCGCCCCCTCCTCGTCGAACCCGACCGTCACGAGCGAGGCGAAGGGCGCCCCGTCCGGCAGCAGCGTCGCGAGCGTGCCGGCGCGGGCGCCCGCCAGCACCGCGCGTGCGAGTTGCGCATGGTCCGGCCCACCGGCCTTGTCTGACGCGTTCTCCTCACCCATGTCCGGGTCCTCTGCCACAATCCGTTCGCATTCTGTTACATAAGCAACCCGGCCCTGCGCCGAACAGACGAAAGGAGACCGGTCATGCCGACCATCGCGCTCGTCGACGACGATCGCAACATTCTCGCCTCGGTGTCGATGACGCTGGAAACGGAGGGATACAGGGTCCAGACCTACAATGACGGCGTCTCCGCGCTCGACGGTCTGTCGCAGAGCCCGCCCGATCTCGCGATCCTCGACATAAAGATGCCGCGCATGGACGGCATGGAGCTCCTGAGGAAGCTCAGGCAGGGATCCGACATGCCGGTCATCTTTCTCACGTCCAAGGACGACGAGATCGACGAGCTGTTCGGCCTGAAGATGGGTGCGGACGATTTCATCAAGAAGCCGTTCTCGCAGCGCCTGCTGGTGGAGCGCGTCAAGACAGTGCTGCGGCGTTCGCAGCCGCGCGACGGCCTGAGCCCGCGGACGAGCGAGCCGAGCCGGGCGCTGGAGCGCGGCGCGCTGGTGATGGACCAGGACAGGCACACCTGCACCTGGAAGGGCGAGAACGTCACCCTCACCGTCACGGAATTCCTGATCCTCTTCGCCCTCGCCCAGCGGCCGGGCGTCGTGAAGAGCCGGAACGCGCTGATGGATGCCGCCTATGACGACCAGGTCTATGTCGACGACCGCACGATCGACAGCCACATCAAGCGGCTCCGGAAGAAGTTCAAGGCCGTCGACGAAGACTTCAACATGATCGAGACGCTCTACGGGGTGGGATACCGATTCCGGGAATCCTGACAGTCCGAAACGGGTGACCGGCCTTGGTGGCGGAGACGCAAAGCACGGGTGAACGTGCGCGCGGGAGAAACCGGCCCGTCCGCGCCGGCTGGTCCGCCGTGCTCGTCCGGCCGTTCGCCCGAACCGTCGCCGGGATCGGCCGCATCGCCACATCGAGCCTGACCCGGCGCATCCTTCTCCTCAACCTGGCCGCCATGATCGCTCTCGCCGGCGGCATCCTCTACCTCAACAAGTTCCGCGCCGGCCTCATCGACGCGCGCGTCGAAAGCCTCCTCACCCAGGGCCAGATCATCGCCGCGGCGATCGCCGCGCAGGCGAGCGTCGAGACCGACGCGATCACCATCGACCCGGACAAGCTGCTGGAGCTCCAGGCCGGGCAGAGCGGATCGCCCTACGACGTCGGGGAGGGTGCGGCCGATTTTCCGATCAATCCCGAGCGCGTCGCACCGCTCCTCAAGCGCCTCATCTCGCCGACCAAGACGCGGGCGCGCATCTACGACCAGGAGGGCACGCTGCTCCTCGATTCGCGCGGCCTCTACTCGCGCGGACAGATCCTCCGCTACGATCTTCCGCCGCCGGCGCAGTCGAGCGACGGGTTCTTCGAGCACTGGTGGAAGAAGCTCAAGTTCTGGTACCGCTCCGGCGACCTGCCGCCCTACCGCGAACTGAGCGGGCAGAGCGGGCGGGACTATCCGGAGGTGGCGAGCGCGCTCAACGGCTCGTCCGCAAGCGTCGTGCGCGTCGACGAGGATGGCGGGCTGATCGTCTCCGTCGCCGTTCCCGTGCAGCGCTTCCGGGCCGTGCTCGGCTCGCTCCTGCTTTCGACCGAATCCGGCGACATCGATTCGATCGTCTCGGCCGAGCGCGCCGCGATCCTGCGGGTGCTGGTGGTGGCGGTCGCGGTCAGCGCGATCCTCTCGCTCCTTCTGGCGAGCACCATCGCCGGGCCGATGCGCCGGCTGGCCGCCGCCGCCGACCGCGTGCGCCGCGGCACGAAGCGGCGGGTCGAGATCCCGGATTTCGGCCATCGCAACGACGAGATCGGCCATCTCGCGCGCTCGTTCCGCGACATGACTCGCGCGCTCTACCGCCGGATGGAGGCGATCGAATCCTTCGCGGCCGACGTGGCGCACGAGCTCAAGAATCCGCTCACGTCGCTCCGGAGCGCGGTCGAAACGCTCCCGATCGCCCGCACCGACGAACAGCGCGACCGCCTGCTCGGGATCATCCAGCACGACGTGCGCAGGCTCGACCGCCTGATCACCGACATCTCGGACGCATCGCGGCTCGATGCCGAGCTCGCCCGCGAGGATACCGAGCCGGTCGACCTCGCGAACCTGCTCCGCACGGTGGTGACCGTTCTGCGCGAGACCCGGCTGGCGACCGACGACCGCATCCGCCTGAAGCTCGAGCCGGGCAAGTTCGGCAAGGACGCCTTCTACGTGCTCGGCCACGACAGCCGCCTCGGCCAGGTGTTCAACAATTTGATCGACAACGCGCTGTCCTTCTCGCCGCCGGACGGCTCGGTGCGGATCACCGCGGCGCGATATCCCGACCGGATCGAGATCCACGTCGACGACGACGGTCCGGGCATCCGCGCGGAGAACGTCGAGAACATCTTCGAGCGGTTCTATACGGACCGGCCGGGGATCGACGATTTCGGCCAGAACTCGGGTCTCGGGCTCGCCATCACGCGCCAGATCGTGGAAGCGCATCGCGGCACGATCACGGCGGAGAACCGCACCGCCCCGGACGGCACCGTCGCCGGCGCCCGCTTCGTCGTTTCGATCCCGGCGCCGAGCGAGCGCTCCGAATGAGCGAGACGGTCCACGGGACGGCGGTTCTGATGGGTGCCTCCGGCATCCTGATCCGCGGGCCCTCGGGCTCCGGCAAGTCCCGCCTGGCGGCGGCCATCGTCGAGCGCGGCGGCCGGCTGGTGGGCGACGACCGTGTCCACCTCTCCGCCCGGGCCGGGCGGCTGGTCGCGGTTCCGCACGGGGCGCTCGCCGGGCTCATCGAGCTGCGCGGCCGGGGCCTCCTGCGGCTCCCTTACGAACCCGCCTGCGTCGTGTCCCTGGTGGCCGACATCGAGCCCGAGGAGACGCTCGCCCGGCTGCCCGAGCCGGGCGCGCTCGTCACCGCCATCCTCGGCGTCGCGCTGCCGCGCCAGCCCGTGCCCGGCCGCCCCGGTCAGGCGATCCGCCTCCTCCGCGTCGCGCTCGGCGCGACATTCGGGGCTTGCGATCGGACCGCGAATGGCCAAGATGGCGGCCCTTCAGGAATCCAGACGGTTCGATGATCGGTCTCGTGCTTGTCACCCACGGCCAGCTGGCGGCGGAATTCCGGGCCGCGTTGGAGCATGTCGTCGGACCGCAGGAAAGCTGCGAGACGATTTCGATCGGCCCGGACGACGACATGGAGGAAAGGCGGCGCGACATCATCGCCGCGGTGGCGCGGGTCGATCGCGGCGCCGGCGTGATCCTCCTCACCGACATGTTCGGCGGCACGCCCTCCAATCTGGCGATATCGGTGATGGAGCCCGGCAAGGTGGAGGTCGTCGCCGGCGTGAACCTTCCCATGCTCATCAAGCTTGCCCGCATCCGCGCGGAGAGCAGCCTCGAGGATGCGGCCCTGGCCGCGCAGGAGGCCGGCCGGAAGTACATCAACGTCGCCAGCCGGATTCTCGCCGCGAAATGACGGACGGCCGGGCCCGGCAGGTCACGATTCTCAACAAGCGGGGTCTCCACGCGCGCGCATCGGCGAAGTTCGTGCGCTGCGCGGAGAGCTTCGACGCCGATGTCAGGGTCACCAAGGACGGCCAGACGGTCGCGGGGACCTCGATCATGGGCCTGATGACGCTTGCCGCCCTGCCCGGCTGCTGCATCGAGATCGCGGCGAGCGGCCCCGATGCCTCGGCCGCCCTCGATGCGCTGGAGGCGCTCGTCGCGGAGCGCTTCGGCGAGGAAGAGTAGCCCCCCTCTGCGATCCGCGGCGCCGGGTCTATATAGAGGCCATGAGAGCCGATCCACCCGCCATCGCCGTCGTCGATCTCGTGAAGAAGTACCGCGGCAGCACGGCCGTGGACGGCATCAGCTTCGAGGTGCCGCGCGGGTCGATCACCGGTCTCCTCGGCGGCAACGGCGCCGGAAAGACCACGACGATCGCCATGATCATGGGCCTCGTCACGCCCACCTCCGGGACCGCCTCCGTGCTCGGCGTCGACATGGCGCGCGACCGCCACCGCGTGCTCCACCGGATGAACTTCGAGAGCCCCTATGTCGAGATGCCGATGCGGCTCACCGTCCGGCAGAACCTCAAAGTGTTCGCCGCCCTCTACGGCGTCCGCGGGGCCACCGCCCGCATCGCCGAGCTCGCGCGCGACCTCGCGCTCGAGGACTTTCTCGACCGGCCGTCCGGGCAGCTTTCCGCGGGCCAGAAGACGCGCGTCGCGCTCGCCAAGGCGCTCGTCAACGCGCCCGACGTGCTCCTCCTCGACGAGCCGACCGCCTCGCTCGATCCCGACACGGCGGACTGGGTGCGCAGCCGCCTCGAGGCCTACCGCGCCGGACGGAACGCCACGATCCTCCTCGCCTCCCACAACATGCCGGAGGTCGAGCGGCTCTGCGACGACGTCGTCATGCTCCGCCGCGGCCGGATCGTGGACCGCGGCGCGCCGGCGGAGCTGATCGCGCGCCACGGGCGGAGCACCATGGAGGAGGTCTTCCTCGATATCGCGCGGGCGCGCGAAGGCGGCGAGCGGACGGCGGCGGCATGAGTACCGGTCTCCTTCCGGAATACGAGCGCTTCTCGCCCCGCCGCGTCGCGGCCATGGTGATGCGCTACTGGTACCTGCTGCGCTCGTCCTGGCCGCGCATCCTCGACCTCGTCTACTGGCCGGCCGTCCAGATGCTCACCTGGGGCTTCCTCCAGCTCTATCTGAAGGACGTCTCGAGCCCGGCCGGCCGGGCGGGCGGCGCCCTGATCGGCTCGGTCCTGCTTTGGGACGTGCTCTTCCGGGGCCAGATCGGGTTCTCGATGTCCTTCCTCGAGGAGATGTGGTCGCGCAATCTCGGCAACCTGCTGATGACGCCGCTGCGGCCGGGCGAGCTGATCCTCGCGCAGATGGTGATGAGCATCGTGCGGGTCTCGATCGGCATGCTGCCCGTCAGCATCCTCGCCATGGTCTTCTTCGGCTTCAACATCTGGGCGCTCGGCTTCATGGTGGCGCTGTTCTTCGCCAACCTGCTCCTGACGAGCTGGACCGTGGGGCTCCTCGCCTGCGGCATGGTGCTGAGGAAGGGGCTCGGCGCGGAGGGGCTCGCCTGGAGCATCGGCTTCCTGCTGCTGCCGCTCTGCGCCGTCTACTACCCGGTCTCCACCTACCCGGAATGGCTGCGCTGGGTCGCGCTCGCGCTGCCGCCGACCCACGTCTTCGAAGGCCTGCGCGCCGCAATCTTCGACCATGCGTTCGACGGGCGCGCCATGCTCCTCGCGGCGGGCCTCAACGCCTTCTACTTCGCCATCGCCGCGGGCGCCTTCGTGCTGCTCCTGCGCTCGGCCCGCAGGAGCGGATCGCTGCTCCAGACGGGCGAGTGAGCGGGCCGGACGGCCGCGCCCGCTCCGGCGATCCCGGGGAGGATGCATCTTCCGGGTTGTCTCGCGCCCGATAAAGTCTACATTTTGCAATGCGGGACGTGTCTGTGCGTCGCACAAGCATGGTCCTCCTGCCTTGTGAGCATCGGCCAGCCACGTGTCCTTCTATCAGCTTTACGAAATGAACCACGCCGCCCTGGCGCCCTGGCGCGCCGTAGCGGACGTGACCCGGCTCGCTTTCCAGAACCCGTTCAATCCCTGGTCCGAGACCACGTTCGGCCGCTCGGTCGCCGCCGCTGCCGAGCTCTTCGAGCGGACCACGCGCCGCTACGGCAAGCCGGCCTTCGGGCTCGACGCGACCGAGGTCGACGGCCGGAATGTGGCGGTGACCGAGCATGTCGTCTGGGAGCGCCCGTTCTGCTCGCTCCTCCATTTCGCGCGCGACCTGCCGGCCGACCGTCCGCGCGATCCGAAGCTCCTGATCGTCGCGCCGCTCTCCGGGCATTACGCGACGCTCCTGCGCGGCACCGTGGAAGCCATGCTGCCGGCGCACGAGGTGTTCGTCACGGACTGGAGCGACGCCCGCATGGTGCCGCTCGCCGAGGGGCGCTTCGATCTCGACGATTACATCGACTACGTGATGGCGATGCTCCGCCATCTCGGGCCCGGCACCCATGTCATGGCGGTCTGCCAGCCCTCCGTGCCCGTGCTCGCGGCGGTGGCGCTGATGGAGGAGGAAGGCGACCCCTCCGCGCCCGCCACGATGACGCTGATGGGCGGCCCGATCGACACCCGGCGCGGGCCCACCGCCGTCAACTGCCTCGCGGAGGAGAAGGGCACCGACTGGTTCCGCCGCCACGTCGTCATGAAGGTGCCGTTCCCGCATCCCGGCTTCATGCGCACCGTCTATCCGGGCTTCCTCCAGCTCACCGGCTTCATGAGCATGAATCTCGACCGCCACATGACGGCGCACCAGGAGCTCTTCCTCCATCTCGTGCAGGGCGACGGCGATTCCGCCGACAAGCACCGCGAGTTCTACGACGAGTACATGGCGGTCATGGACCTGACGGCCGAGTTCTACCTCCAGACGGTCGACACCGTGTTCGTCCGCCATCTCCTGCCCAAGGGCGAGATGACCCATCGCGGCCGCCCGGTCCGGCCGCAGGCGATCCGCAACACGGCCCTCCTCACCGTCGAGGGCGAGCGCGACGACATATCAGGCGTCGGCCAGACCGAGGCGGCGCACGACCTCTGCTCGGGCCTGCCGGCGGAGAAGAAGGTCCACCACCTCCAAAAGAGGGTCGGCCATTACGGCGTCTTCAACGGCTCGCGCTACCGGGCCGAGATCCAGCCGCGGATCGCGGCCTTCATCCGCGCCCATGCGGCCGGCGAAGCCGCCGCAGTCAACGGCGCGGCGCGGCCGATCCGGACCCGGCGCAAGGGGGCGCAGCGGGTTCTCGCCGACGGCTTCGGCATGACCGCGCTCGAGCCGAAGAACCTGCCCGCCCTCGCCGGCGGCCTCGGCGCGGTGCCCGGGATCGGCCCGGACCTCGTCCCGGCCCTCAACGCGGCCGGCATCTTCGAGGTGAGCCAGCTCGCCGAGATGGGGGCGGACGGGCTGCGCGAGCTCGAGGCGCAGATCGGGACGGAGAGCGCGGTCATCAGGGGCTGGATCGACGAGGCGCGGCGCATCGTCGTCGGCGCCGGCGGAAAGCACTGACCGGGAGCGGGCGCTTTCGATTCCGGACCTCGTTCCTTGATATGCCCCCGAGGGGTCCCCATCTCATTTTGGTCGCTAACCAACGGGGATTAGGATGACCCACACTGCAGATGCCGTCCGCTCGTGCTCCTCGCGGGGCCGCTGGTCGGCACTGAACATCGTTCTGATGATCGTCGGTTTCGCCGTGTTCTGGCCGCTCGGGCTGGCCATGCTGGCGTGGATCATCTGGGGAGACGAGATCGCCCGGAAGACGGACGACCTGAAGGCTCAGTTCCGTTCGAAGGCGCGCGCCGCCCCGTTCCGTCCCGCCTCCGGCTGGGGCGAGACCGGCAATGCCGCCTTCGACGACTACCGCGCGCAGGAGCTGAAGCGGCTCGAGGAAGAGCGCCGCAAGCTCGACGAGATGCGGGCGGAGTTCGAGACCTTCCTGAAGGAGCTGCGTCGCGTGAAGGACCAGCAGGAGTTCGACAGGTTCATGGACTCCTTCCGGAACCGCACGATGGGCGAAGGCGCCTGACCCGCGCCGCAATCGCAATGCGCTGCGAGCGGGGCCCACCGGCCCCGCTTTTTTTGGCGATGTTGCAGTATCGGTACCTACCGGACATGCAGAGATGACAAAGGCCGCTCAACCCGAGGGGAGCGGCCTAGACAAATCCCAGCGTCCTAAGCGTTGGACGACTCACCAATTGGTCGGGGACACCGGGCTCGAACCGGCATCTCTGGAGTGTTCGGGATTAAAAGCCGAGGGTGGGCGGGCTCGAACCGCCGACCCCTCGCTTGCGATGCGAGTGCGCTACCGACTGCGCTACACCCTGATGAACGGTTTCCCGTTCGACTTCCCTCACCTGGTGTCGCTCCGCTTCTTCTTCAAGTCTTAACGCCCCGGCGTTTCCTCACCCCTCCATCTTCAATGCGGCGATGAAGGCCTCCTGCGGGATATATCTTCATCGCCACAAATCTTATTGTACCCTCAAGAATTGATTCAGGTACTCTGTGGCTCGCGGGGTCAACTCTCGATTCTTCAGATCGTAGTAGGTGACTCCCAACCTGTTCGCACACTGTTCTGGGTTTAGGTAATAAAACCTACCTTCCAATCTGAGGATTCCATCGCCAATCAGCTGATGAAGAAGCCTTTTCCCCAACGCTCCCCTGCTCACTCGAGAACTCTCTATCTTGTCTCTGAATCGCGCAAGCGATCCTCGGCTATGTGACCGAAACGCAGTAACAATCCTCCGCAAAATACGCTCTGCTCGCTCATAGTCGTCCCCTTCGTCACCAGTATCCGGAAGCGAGCTTTTAAATTTGCCCCAAGGATAACGTTCCGCCCCCGGGAAGTCCACCTGCAACGTACCAAATACTTTTGGCGGGCGGCTAACGCCGTCCTGCACGTTGATGCCGTGAATAGAAGTGGTCGTTTGCCTCGCGTCTTCAGTCGGTCGCTCCGGCCTACGGGGCCGTATTACTATAGATTCAACATCAAACACCAAATCTCTCGCACTTATCCACACATCTCCAACAAACTCAAACTCCTTGGAGGGGGACGAAAACTTAATACACCCGTCTATATCAATATCAGCATGCGAAAGGATCCTGCTAAAAACAAGACAACTAACCACTGTGGTACTAAATTGCACAACTCTTGGCTCTATGATCGTCTCGCGCGCCTCGTCAGTAAAAAACTCAAAACTTCCTTCCAATTCGCTACTCGACGAATCGCCTGATTCTAGGGACAACTGGACATTTCTGTCTATCGTCTCAGACGCCAATGCAGATTCGTACAACATCCCCATATGAGTTGCGTCGATTCGATGAACGACATCTCTACCTCCTTCCCCAAAGAAGAACTCAAACAACAATGGAGATGGTCGTCCGGAAAGCCGCGAATGATCCGATATTATGTCAGCACTCAGGGCATCATTCTCCTTAAGCATCAGCGCATAGAGGTAATCCCGAAAAACTACATTCGCCGCAACTCTGCTGCCTTCTAGCAAAAATGGGTGCTCACGCAGAAATTCCTCGATACTTTCTTCGTACAAATCAGCCGCATGATCCGGCAACCGAGACGACAGTTGGCGAGAACGATCATCTTTATCATGCATATAGAATAAGACTCTGTATGCCTGCTCTCTACTTCCATATAGCCCCTCCATGACGCTCGGGCTTACCATAGCCTTAAGTGCTTCAGGAGCATTATCTTGATACTTACGCTGCTCTCTTTGAAGTATTTCTTCTATCAAACTCCTCACTATCGCTATAGCGCCGCTGTCAAGCTCTTCCGGAGCCGCAGCCCATCGCTGAGCCACGGCATAAAAATTCCTTTCTTCGCTCAGCGCACGCGCGATTGCCATAAGCACCGGTGCATATCCTATGAAGTCTGATACGTTTTCCTCCGGAACGGATTTCTCGATCGCTGATATGATGGAGTTACGAGCATTCTCATAAGGAACGCGAAAACCCGACCGCACTTGTTCCTGCTCAGGCGCAAATTTGACGACATAGCGATCCAGGAACTCGATAGACTTATTCTTATCAAAATATGATATTTCATATATAGGAGCTGATATTTCGTGGCTCGATATATACAGCCATGCATCCTCTATAACCTGCTTCCTCCCTAATATTATGAAACTAAGCCCCCTAGCGTTCCTGGCCATATCGGCGATACTCTTAAGAAAATCTGAAAACGTTGATTCTGTAATACGAATTCTTGCCTCATCCAACGCATCTATTATTATACATCCACGTCCATTTTCGACATCGTTCAAGAATTTAGCCGCAATATCTCGCCCGAAATTCATGTTCATCTGGCCGTCAAGCGCACCGGCACCTATGCTGGGAGCTCTAGCGAGGTCCCAAATAGGAGACTTAAGGAGATAGGCCAATTGAGAGGCGAATGTGCTCTTCCCTACAGCCGCGGGCGCTGTAATCAACACTATCTGGCCTTGCTCTTCAGGAGCTATATCTGACCTGTGTCGCAGGTCCGGGGCGACGAACTCGGCAAGCGTCGCATTTACAACCCGAAAGCTGGAGGTGAGAGGTGTCTTCAACTCGATCTCGGCTCTAGGCAATCTCCTGACGAACTGTTCGAAGCTGATCACCGCCATTCTCCCCCTGTGCGATGAAATTATTACGAACTCCGAACTCAGCCTGTCAAACGTCACCCCTCCATCTTCAATGCGGCGATGAAGGCCTCCTGCGGGATCTCGACCTTGCCGAACTGGCGCATGCGCTTCTTGCCCTCCTTCTGCTTGTCGAGGAGCTTGCGCTTGCGGGTGATGTCGCCGCCATAGCACTTCGCCGTCACGTCCTTCCTGAGCGCGCGCACCGTCTCGCGCGCGATGATGCGCCCGCCGATCGCCGCCTGGATCGGGATCTGGAAGAGGTGCTGCGGGATGAGCTCCTTCAGCTTCTCGCACATCGCCCGGCCGCGCCGCTCGGCCTGGGAGCGGTGGACCAGCACGGAGAGCGCGTCGACCGGCTCGGCGTTCACCAGGATCTGCATCTTCACGAGGTCGCCGGCGCGGTAGCCGGTGATCTGGTAGTCGAACGAGGCGTAGCCCTTCGAGATCGACTTCAGCCGGTCGTAGAAGTCGAACACCACCTCGTTGAGCGGCAGGTCGTATTGCAGCATGGCGCGGGAGCCGACATAGGAGAGGTCGACCTGGATGCCGCGCCGCTCCTGGCAGAGCTTCAGGATGCCGCCGAGATAATCGTCCGGCGTCATGATCGTGGCGCGGATCCAGGGCTCGCGGATCTCGGCGATCTTCACCGGATCGGGCATGTCGGCGGGGTTGTGGAGCTCGATCTCCGTGCCGTCGGTGAGGCTCAGCTGGTAGACGACCGAGGGCGCGGTCGCGATGAGGTCGAGGTTGAACTCGCGCTCCAGCCGCTCCTGCACGATCTCGAGGTGGAGGAGCCCGAGAAAGCCGCAGCGGAAGCCGAAGCCGAGCGCGGCGGAGGTCTCCATCTCGAAGCTGAACGAGGCGTCGTTGAGCCGGAGCTTGCCCATCGCGGAGCGGAGATCCTCGAAATCCGCGGCGTCGACCGGGAAGAGGCCGCAGAAGACCACCGGCTGGGCCGGGCGGAAGCCCGGCAGCGGGTTGGCCGTCGGCCGGCGGTCGTCGGTGATCGTGTCGCCGACGGCGGTATCCGCCACCTCCTTGATCGAGGCGGTGAAGACGCCGATCTCGCCGGCGCCGAGCACGTCCGTCACGAGGAGGCCCGGCGTCATCACGCCGACGCGCTCCACCTCGTAGACGGCGCCGGTCCGCATCATGCGGATCTTCTGGCCCTTCTTCAGCGCGCCGTCGACGATCCGCACGAGCACCATGACGCCGAGATAGGCGTCGTACCAGGAATCGACGAGCATCGCCTTGAGCGGCCCGGCGGGGTCGCCCTTCGGCGGCGGCAGGCGGTGGACGATCGCCTCCAGCACCGCGTCGACGCCGAGGCCCGTCTTCGCCGAGATCATGACGGCGTCGGAGGCGTCGAGCCCGATCACGTCCTCGATCTGCTGCTTGACCCGGTCCGGTTCGGCCGCCGGCAGGTCGATCTTGTTGAGGACCGGCACGATCTCGTGATTGTTGTCGATCGCCTGGTAGACGTTGGCGAGCGTCTGCGCCTCCACGCCCTGGCTCGCATCGACGACGAGGAGCGAGCCCTCGCAGGCGGCGAGCGAACGGGACACCTCGTAGGCGAAGTCGACATGGCCCGGCGTGTCGATGAGGTTGAGCCGGTACTGCTCGCCGTTCCGCGCATTGTAGATCAGGCGCACGGTCTGCGCCTTGATGGTGATGCCGCGCTCGCGCTCGATGTCCATCGAATCGAGCACCTGCTCCTTCATCTCGCGCTCGGTGAGCGTGCCGGTCATCTGGATCAGGCGATCGGCGAGCGTCGACTTTCCGTGGTCGATATGCGCGATGATCGAGAAGTTGCGGATATGGTCGAGGGGCGTCGTCATCCGCGGCATGTAGCACTCGCCCGACGGGGGGCAAAGGGCGGAGGCGCCTGAGCGTCCGGCTCTTCGCCCGCGGCCGGCATGCCGCGCATCGCCCCGGCCGCTTCGATGAGGGGCGCGCAGTCGAAGGCCGCGTTGAGATCGCGGCGAGGCGCGCCGCGATGCAGGCGCGCTTCTCGGCATGTTCCGCCTCTGTATGGTAGGCGGGATTCTGGTGTACCGCCGACGCAGGAGGAGGACCGGCGATGCCGCAACACGTTCGGGGCGACGCGCCCCTCCTGGTCCGCGCCGCGACCGAGGCCGATCTCCCCGGCGTGCTGGCGATCTACAACCATGCCGTCGCCCATACGACGGCGATCTGGAACGACGTCCTCGTCGACCTCGACAATCGCCGGGCATGGTGGCGGGGGCGGGTCGAGGCGGGCTTCCCCGTGCTCGTGGCGGTGGCAGGTGGCGCGGACCGCGCGGCGGATCGCGCGGAGCCCGTGCTCGGCTATGCGAGCTACGGCCCGTTCCGCGCCTTCGACGGGTACCGGCTCACGGTGGAGCACTCCGTCTATGTCGCGGAGGGCGCGCGCCGCCGCGGCGTGGCGACGGCGCTCCTTCGCGCGCTCGAGAGGGAGGCGCGCTCGGCCGGCCTCCACGTGATGGTCGGCGGCGTCGCGGCCGACAACGAGCCGTCGCTCCGGCTCCACGCCCGCCTCGGCTTCGTCGAGACCGGCCGCATGCCTGAAGTCGGCACCAAGTTCGGACGCTGGCTCGACCTCGTGCTGATGCAGAAGGTGCTCTGACCGGACCTCTTCACCGTCGGCCCCGCCGCGCGTGCCGCCGCCAGCGCGTACTGGCAGACCGGCGAGGAGCTTGTCGCCAAGCGGCGCAAGGACAAGCGGATGAACGACCCCTATCTGCAGCCCTGACCGGGGGCCGGCCGGCCCGCCGAGGCCGGCTTGGGCCGGGCGGCCGGCCTCTGCGGCGCCCGGCGCTCAGCGCCTCAGGATGACCCAGACGGCGTGGATGATGCCGGGAATGTAGCCGAGCAGCGTCAGGAGGATGTTGATCCAGAACTGCAGGCCGATGCCGACCTGCAGGAACACGCCGAGCGGCGGCAGCAGGATCGCGAGCAGGATCCGGATGACGTCGCCGCCGGTGGCGGTGCGCCGGGACACCGGATTGCGGTACGGATCGTTCGTGCGGGTATCGTAGGCCACGGATGTGCTCTCCCTGCGTCGGGGAGACAACGCTTGGGCCCGTGGGCCCGTTCCGGGCTTGGGCCCGTGGGCCCGTTCCGGCTGCCCGGGCCTCAGGGCCCCATGCGCAACGATGCGGCCTCCGCGACCGCCTGCGCCGGGAAGGCGGTCTCCGCTTCGCCGGGGCCGTCCTCCGCCCGTGACGGGGCGGCGGACGTGCCGGCCGGAAGCCGGAACGCGGCGGGTATGATCCCTTGCGCGCCGGGCAGGACGGGGGCGTAAGCGGACCAGAGCAGCCGCGGCGCGGGTGTCGGCGCGGCCGAAGCCGGGGCCTCCCGTGCAGGCCGCGGAACCGGAAGCGCGGCGATCACGACATTCTCGGCCCCGCTCGCCCATCGCGGCTCTGCCGGCGCCGGCGCCTCGGTCTTCGACGACGCCGCGACGGGCGGGGCGGCAGCCTCGGCCGCCTCCGCCGCGGCGAGAAGCGCCGGCGTCGGGC
>NZ_SPKJ01000026.1 GCF_009866965.1 Propylenella binzhouense
CGCCGCGCTCGCGCGCACCGTCCGCAGGCTGCGCTGGCCGGTGGCCGCGGCGGCCGTGCTCGCCGGCCTCGTGGTCGGCGGCGCGCTCGACCTGGCGATGGTGCCGACGCCCGCGCCGAACACCGAGATCGTGCTCCTCGATCCGCTGGTCTTCGGGCCCGAGGAGCTGGAGCTCAGATGATCGCGGAGCGCATCGTGCCGAGCCCGGTGAACTGGCCGGCGGTCCTGCTCGCGGCGTCGCTGGCGCTCAACGGGGTGCTCGCCGGCATCCTGGTCACCGGCCAGCTCCGCGCGGAACGGCATGTCGAGGGCGTGTCGAGGCCGCTCCGGCTCGAGCTCAAGGGCTTTGCCGGCCGGCTGCCGGCCGAAAGCCTCGACAAGGTCACGGCCGAGCTCGCGCCGCTGGAGCCCCAGGTCGACCGCCACATTGCGGAGCTCCGGCGGCTCCGTTCGGAAATCACCCGGCTCGCGGCGGCGCCGAGCCCGGACCGGGCCGCCATCGCGGAGCGCTTCGCCGCCATCCGCGCCGAGGTCGCGGCCCTCCAGACGCTTGTCCAGGGCGCCACGCTCGATGCCGTCCTGTCCCTTCCGCCGGAGGTGCGGGCGGAGCTCGCGGAGCCGCCGCGTTGACCGCGGCGCCTTCCGTCCGCAAGAAAGGTCGGGCGATCTGCCGCACGGCTAGGGGGGATTGATGCAACGTGCCGCGCCGAAAGGAACCGCGACGGGCCGCATGGCCTTCGTGACCCTCGTCACGAACGGCGAATACGGGATGGGGGCGCTCGCGCTCCTGCGCTCGCTGAGGCACACCGGCACGCGCGCCGATTTCGTCGTGCTCGCCACCGCCGAGGCCGAACGGCTCGACGAGCTTGCGGCGGAGGGCGCGCGGATCGTGCCGGTCCGCCAGCCGCCCCTCTCGGAAGGCTTCCGCCAGCGCCACAGCCGCGATGCGCTGCATCGGGCCGCGCCCTTCAACAAGGGCAACAAGCCGGCCTTCCACGATCCGATCGACAATTTCTGCAAGCTCGAGCTCTGGAAGCTCGAGGAATACGAGAAGGTGGTGTTCCTCGACGCCGATTCGGTCGTGGTGAAGCCGATCGACATGCTGTTCGGCTTTCCCGAATTCGCCGGCGCGCCGAACCTCTATCAGGAGCTCGCCGATTTCCACCGGTTGAACTCCGGGGTCTTCGTCGCGGCGCCGAGCCGCGCCACCTATGACCGGCTGATCGCGCGCCTCGATACGCCCGGGATCTTCTGGCGGCGCACCGACCAGACCTTCCTCGAGACCTTCTTCCCGGACTGGCACAAGCTGCCCTACACGTTCAACACGATGCAGTACGTCTATTTCGCGCTGCCGGAGCTCTGGGTCTGGAAGAGCATCCGCGTCGTCCACTACCAGTACGAGAAGCCCTGGTCGGAGGCCAACCCGAAGGCCCATCTCCTGAAGCCGCTCGTCGATCTCTGGTGGCGGCTCTATGACGGCGCGCCGCCGCCCGCCGAGCTTCCCGTCAAGACGCCGGAAGAGGTCCGGGACCTCAGGGCGTGATTGCCGCCGTCACGGGCGCGACCGGCTATGTCGGCCAGTTCGTCGTCGGAAGGCTCCTGGCGGAAGGTGTCGCCGTCCGGGCCTGGCATCGCGGGGCCGTGCCGCCGCCGCTCTTCCCCGGGGTCGAATGGCTCGCCGGCAATCTCCGCGACGCGGCCTCGATCGGCCGCCTGGTGGCCGGCGCCGGGATCCTCGTCCATTGCGCGCTCGAGCACGTTCCAGGGCGCTATCGCGGCGGGGAGGGCGGCGATGTCGCCGGATTCTACGAAGCCAATCTCGCCGGCAGCGTGCGGCTCTTGCAGGCTGCGCGCGAGGCGGGGGTCGCGCGTGCGCTCGTCTTGTCGAGCCGCGCCGCGCTCGGCGACAGCCGGCCGGCGGGCCTCCTCGGCGATGACGCCCAGCCGCAGCCGGACAGCCATTACGGCGCCGTGAAGGCGGCTTTGGAGGCCGTCGTCTCGGCCTATGGGCGCGGCGAAGGCTGGCCCGTCGCGGCGCTCCGCCCGACCGGAATCTACGGCCTCGTCCAGCCGGTCGAACGGTCGAAATGGTTCGGGCTCGTTGCCGCCGCGCTCGACGGGGCCGCGGCGCCGGAACCGCGGGCGGGATCGGAAGTCCACGGCGCCGATGTCGCCGAGGCGGTGTGGCGGATCGTGACGGCGGATCCTGCGCTGGTCGCGGGCCGCGCCTTCAACTGCAGCGATCTCGCGGTCGACCGCGCCGATCTGATCGGGATCCTCGAAGGCCTTGCGGGCCGCCCGCTGGCCAGGCCGGCGCGGGCGCCGGCGCCGAGGATCGTGATGTCGTGTCCGGGGCTCGCGGCCCTCGGCGTCGTCTTCGGCGGCCGTCCCCGCCTGGAGGCGACGGTGGCGGAGCTTGCCGCGCAGGTGGAGGCCGGCGGGTGCCGGGCCGGCCTCAGGCAGCGCGGCGCATGAGCGGACGGGCGCACATCTCCTCGTCGACTTCGGCGATCGCGCGCAGCGCGCCCGCATTTCGGCCGCAGATCTGATGGCGTCCGCGCGCGGCGATCAGTCCCTGCCGCGAGAGCTTGGACATGATGCGGCTCACGGTCTCGATCGTGAGGCCGAGATAGTCCGCCATGTCGAGCCGCGTCATGGGCAGGTCGAACACGTCCCCGGACACGTCGTCGAGCCCGGCGCGGCGCATCATCGCGACGAGGAAGCTCGCAACCCGCTCCTCGGCGTTCTTCCGTCCGAGCAGGATCATCTGCTCGTGGGCGGCGCTCAGCTCCTCGCAGATGAGCGCGACATGCGCGCGATTGAGCGCGGGGCTCTGCTCCACGGCGGCCGCGAAGCGGCTCCGCCGCAGGCGGCGGAACGTGACCGGGTTGATCGCCTCGGCCGTCCAGGGGAAGTCCTCGCCCTCGGCAAGCCCGAGGAACTCTCCGGCGAAGACGAAGCGCAGGATCGCGCGGCGGCCGTCCGGCAGGATGCGGCAGAGCCGCAGCGCTCCCCCGCAAATCTCGAAAATGTCGGTTGCCTTGTCGCCTTGCCAGGCCAATGCTTCGCCGGCATCAAGAGACTCGATCGGCTGACCACGGGTGAGGTCCCGGATATCGGCAATGCCGTTCGAGGTGTTGCGGTGGGCGGAGAGCGGAGAGATGGTGGTCGACATGGCGGTTCTCCCGGTTCATTCAGTAGGCGCAATGAACAGGAGCAGCGTCACGGTCGAATGGCGCTTGGTGCTGCGATCGGTGTGATTGCGTCACCGATTGTTACAGCGGCGGGGCACGAGCGGGACTGGCCCGGAGTATGGCGGCGGAGCAGGAATTTCAGAACCACATCCTCGTCGTCGATGACGACCCGCGCATCCGCCAGATGCTTTCCCGCTATTTCGCGGACGAGGGCTTCCGGGTCGGAACGGCGCAGGGCGGCGCGGCGATGCGCGCCTATCTCGACGAGAACGCCGTGGATCTCGTGTTTCTCGATCTCGGCCTGCCGGACGAGGACGGCTTCGCGCTCGCGCGCGACCTGAGGACGCGGAGCCGGGCCGGCGTGATCATGATCACCGGTCGCGGCGACGTGGTCGATCGCATCGTCGGTCTCGAGATCGGCGCCGACGATTACATCACCAAGCCCTTCCATCTGCGCGAGGTGCTGGCGCGGGCGAAGAGCGTGCTCCGCCGCGTGCGGGAGGCGGCGCCCGCGCCCCAGGCTGCGGAGCCGGCCGATCCCGAGGACGAGCGGTTCGGGTTCGAAGGATGGACCCTGGACCTCATGCGGCGCGAGCTCGTGTCGCCCGGCGGCGAGGATGTCCCTCTGACCACGGGCGAGTTCGCGCTTCTCTGCGCCTTCGTCCGGAATGCCGGCCGCGTGCTCGATCGCGACCGTCTCATGGATCTCACGCGCGGGCGCGAATGGCATGCCTATGATCGCGCCATCGACACGCAGATCGCGCGCCTGCGGAAGAAGATCGAGTCCGATCCGCAGAGCCCGGCGCTCATCAAGTCCGTGCGCGGCGTCGGCTACGTCTTCGCCGCCAAGGTCCAGCGGCTTTGAGGGGGCGCCCGGTTCAGCGCTGGAGAAGCTCGCGGAACCTCCGCGCGAGCTCGATCGCCGTATAGGGCTTGCGCAGCCATTCCGTTCCTTCTCCGGCGGCCTGCCGCAGGCTCTCCGGCTCCGCGTAGCCCGTCGTCAGCAGGATCCTTGCCGCGGGCAGGCGCTTGTGGACCTCGCGCGCGAGCTCCATGCCGCTCATGCCGCCCGGCATCACCATGTCGGTGAAGAGGAGGTCGATGTCGGAGCTCTGTTCCAGCACGCGAAGCGCGGAGGGCCCGTCCGCCGCCTCCAGGACCGAATATCCGAGCTCCGTCAGCCGGGCGACCGTGATGCGCCGCAGCCGTGCCTCGTCCTCGACCACGAGCACCGTCTCGCCGTCGCCGGGGAAGGCGGCGGCGGAGGTCCCGCTCGGCGCCTCCAGGGCCGCCGGCTCGTCGGGGGCGGGCGGCAGATAGAGGCGGACGGACGTGCCGTGCTCCGGCTCGCTGTAGAGCTGCACGTGGCCGCCGGACTGCTTCACGAACCCGTAGACCATGCTGAGGCCGAGGCCGGTTCCCGAGCCGACCGGCTTGGTGGTGAAGAAGGGCTCGAAGGCGCGCTCCTGCACCTCGCGGCTCATGCCCCCGCCGGTGTCGGTGACGGTGATGGAGACATAGCGCCCGGCCCGCACTTCCGAATGCGAGCGCGCATAGTCCATGTCCAGCTCCGCATTCGCCACTTCGAAGGTCAGCGTGCCGCCGTTCGGCATGGCGTCGCGCGCATTGATGGCGAGGTTGAGCAGCGCGTTCTGGAGCTGCGACGGGTCGACCTGCGTCTTCAGGATGTGGTCGGCGACCTTGGTCCTGACCTGGATCGTCTCGCCGAGGGTGCGCCTGAAGAGGCCGGAAAGGTCGTTGATCATCGTGCCGACGTCGACGACGCGCGGAACGAGCGGCTGCCGGCGGCCGAAGGCGAGCAGCCGTTCGGTGAGCTGCGCCCCGAGCTGGGCCGTCTCCATCGCCTCGTTGAGGAGCGTGCGCTGCGGCTCGGACCCGTCGAGCTTTCCCTCCAGCATCTCCAGGTTTCCGATGATCACCGTGAGCAGGTTGTTGAAGTCGTGCGCGATGCCGCCGGTGAGCTGTCCGACCGCCTCCATCTTCTGCGACTGTCGGAGCTCCTGCTCGAGCCTCTGGTTGGTCGTGAGGTCGCGCACGAAGCCCGTGAAGAGGCGGAGGTTCGGCGTGTTGACCTCGCCGACGGCGAGCTCCATCGGAAAGGTTCCGCCGTCCTTGCGCTGCCCGGTCACGATCCGGCCGATGCCGATGATGCGGCGTTCGCCGGTGCGGCGGTATCGCTCCATATAGCCGTCGTGCTCGTCCCGGTAGGGGTTCGGCATGAGCATGCTGACATTCTTGCCGATCACCTCGTCGGCGCGGTAGCCGAACAGCGTCTCGGACGACTTGCTGAAGCTCTCGACGACCCCGAACTCGTCGATCGTGATGAGCGCCTCCGGGACGGTGTCGAGGATCGAGCGCAGCCGCGCCTCGCGCTCGGCGAGCGCGGCGTCCGTGCGCCGCAGCTCGGTCACGTCGAGGACGGTCCCGACCAGCCTGCGCGCGTCGCCCTGCCGCTCCCGGCTGGAGCGCATCGTGCAGGCCACGATCCGGCTCTCGCCGTCCGGGCGGACGATGCGGAAGTCGTTCTCGACCGTCTTCGGGGCGGGCAGCCCGTCGGCGAGCTGCTGGGCGAAGCGCTTGCGGTCGTCGGGATGGACCGTGAGGAGCAGCTCCTGCTCGGAGAGCGTCCTCGCCTCCTCGCCGAGCCCGAAGATGCGCACGCACTCGGCCGAGCAGGCGATCTCGCGATTGCCGACCACCCGCTCGAAATGGCCGAGATGGGTGATGCTCTGCGCTTCCTGCAGCGTCGCCTCGCTGCGCTGCACGGCGTTGATCGAGGCGCGGTGCCGGTCGGCGATGATGGCGGTGAGGATGATCGCCAAAGCGGCGACGATGCGGTTGACGATCGTCTCCGGCGTGCCCCAGGCCGGGCTGTCGGGCGAGATCCAGTAGCCGAGCGCGAGCAGGCAGATCGCCGCCGCGGCGAGCCCGGCGATGGACGCGCGCCAGGGCAGCCAGAAGGTCAGCATCATGATGCCGAGATAGACGAGGCCGCTCGCGTACTCGACGGGGAGCAGCGCATCGAGCCCGACGGCGGCGCACAGCAGCGCTATGGCGGCGAGAAGCAAGGCCGTTCCGTTCCTGAGCACCCCGGCGCCGGAGCTTCCGGGAGTGGCGCCCGCCGCGGCGGCAGCTGCGCTTCCGATCTGTCCCCGTGCCTCGTCCACCTTCCGTCCCTTCCGGTCCGCTCGCCTTGATCGGGATCAAACCGCACAGGTCCGCCGGGGCAAGCGCAAAATGCTCCGCTGCGGTCCCATGCCGGCCGCCGCCCGCCGCGCGGCCGTCGATCCGGACTGTTCAAGCGGCCCCGTCGGCGCCATCTGGAGGACGCGCGGGCGGATCCCGCGGGAGCCCATGATGATCAGGATCAACCCGGCGCTCTCAATCGACGAGGGCGAGATCGAGGAGCATTTCGTCCGCGCGTCGGGGCCCGGCGGGCAGAACGTCAACAAGGTGTCGAGCGCGGTCGAGCTCCGCTTCGACGTCCGCCGCTCGCCGAGCCTGCCGGAGCCGGTGCAACTGCGCGCCGAGCGGCTCGCCGGCGCGCGCCTCACCAAGGACGGCGTGATCGTGATCTTCGCCGACCGCTTCCGCACCCAGGAGCGCAACCGCGCCGATGCGCTCGCCCGTCTGGTCGCGCTCCTGAGGGAGGCCGCGATCCAGCCGAAGCCGCGCCGGCCCACCCGGCCGACCGCCGCATCGCGCCGCAGGCGGCTCGCCGAGAAGAAGGAGCGCGGCGCGGTCAAGCGGCTCCGCTCGGACCGGCCGCGCCCGGATTGAGGCGCGCGCCCGCACTGGCCAAGCCGGCCGCCCGGGTCTAGAAGCGCCGCCATGTCGGACATCGCGGTGAGGATCGGGGGCGCGCGGCGCACGTGGGCCCATGAGGCCCGTGCGACCCTTTCGCTCGCCTGGCCGATCATCCTCACCAATCTCGCCCAGACCGGCATGACGGCGACCGACGTCGTGCTGATGGGCTGGCTCGGGCCGGACCGCCTCGCCGCGGGCGCCCTCGCCTCCAACCTCTATTTCGTCTTCCTGATCTTCGGCATCGGCCTTCTCGGCGCGACCGCCGCCATGGTGGCCCGCGAGCTCGGCCGCCGCTTCAACTCGGTGCGGGATGTCCGGCGCACGGTGCGCCAGGGCCTCTGGAGCGCGGCGGCGATTACCGTCCCGGTCTGGCTCGTGCTGTGGAACGCGGAGCCGATCCTGGTCGGGCTGCTCGGCCAGGATCCGGCGCTCGCGCGCCGGGCGGCCGCCTACATGCACGCGCTGCAATGGTCGATGCTGCCCTTCCTCTGCTACATCGTGCTCCGCAGCTTCGTGGCGGCGCTCGAGCGCCCGGTCTGGGCCCTTCTCGTCGGCGCGGTGGCGATCGCGGTCAATGCCGTGCTCGACTGGCTCCTGATGTTCGGCGCGCTCGGGCTGCCGCGGCTCGAACTCGTCGGCGCCGGCCTCGCCACGACGATCTGCAGCACGCTGATGTTCCTCGGGCTCGCGGCGATCGTCTCCCGCGACCGGCGCTTCCGCCGCTACCGCGTCTTCGGCCGGCTCTGGCGCGCCGACTGGCCGCGCCTCGGCCAGCTGTGGGGGCTCGGCCTGCCGATCGCGGCGGCCGTCCTCTTCGAGGTCTCGATCTTCAACGCGGCGGTGTTCCTGATGGGGCTGATCGGGCCGGCGAGCCTCGCCGCCCATTCCATCGCGATCCAGCTCGCCTCGCTCGCCTTCATGGTGCCGATGGGCTTCGGCCAGGCCGCCACGGTGCGGGTGGGGCGCGCCTTCGGAGCCGGCGACGTCGAAGCGATCGGTCGCGCCGGCTGGACGGCCTATGTGCTCGGCGTCGGGTTCATGGCGCTGACGGCGCTCGCGATGGTCACGATACCGCGCCTCCTCGTCGGCGTGTTCCTGGACGTGCGCGACCCCGAGAATGCCGAGGTCGTGGCCCTCGCGGTGACCTTTCTCGGCTTCGCGGCGCTGTTCCAGATCTTCGACGGCGCGCAGGCGGTCGGCTCCGGCATGCTGCGCGGCCTCCACGATACGCGCGTGCCGATGTTCATCGCGCTCTTCGGCTATTGGGGCGTCGGGCTGCCGCTCGGGGCGCTGCTCGCCTTCCGCTTCGGGCTCGCGGGCTCCGGCATCTGGATCGGCCTCGCGAGCGGCCTTGCCGTCGTCGCGCTGCTGATGACGGCGCGCTGGGTCCGGCGCAAGCGGCTCGGCCTCACGCCGCGCCCGGCCGCGGTGGGCAGAGCGGTCGGCTGACCTGCGGGGCCGCGCCGTCGACCTCGCGCAGGAAGCGGAGCGTCTCCGCCGCGCAGAAATCCGGGCTCGTCGCGGCGGTGTGATAGCCGGCGCCCGGAACCGGCACGAAGCGCGCATCGGGGATCTGCCGCAGCCAGCCGGTGATCTGGGCGATCGGCCGGCGCGCGCTGTCGGTCGAGAGCGCGAGCGTCGGCGCGGCGACGCGGCCGAGATCGTCGCGCACGTCGATCTCCGCCACGTGGCGCATGAAGCCGATCATGGTGGATGCCGGCGAGCGCGCGGTGAGCGCGATCCACCACGCCTTCGCGGCCGGCTCCATGTCCGGGCCCATCCGTTCGTCCATGGTCGCCTCGGCCCAGGCCCGGATGCCCTCGCGCGCCATCATATCGGCCGAGGACGTGCCGTCGGGTCCGGTGACGGCGCCCCCGAGCAGCGTCAGGCTGCGGACGAGGCCGGGCCTCCGGGCGGCGGTCCGGATCGCGATCGGGACCGCGATCTTCGCCGCCACGATATGGGCGGGCTCCCCGGCAAGGCCTTCGAGAAGCGCGACCACGTCCTCCGCCATCCCGTCGATCGTCCAGGGATGGTCGAGCGCGGCCGGCGTCGAGGCGCCGAATCCCCGGCGGTCGACGCGGATCACGGGATAGTCCCGGGCGAGATGCGGGACCCAGGCGCGCCAGGCCTCGTGCGATTCGCCGAAGCCGTGGAGCATGAGCACCGGCGGCGCCTTGCGCCAGGGATCGGTGAAGTCGTCGATCCGGTAGAACAGCTCGGCGCCGTCCGGGAGCGGAAACCTGCCCTCCATGTGAAATCCTCCCCCTCTTCGTCTGTTGGCTTGGTCTGTTGGCGTGGCATGGGGCGGGCAAGGTGCCGCCGGCAGGCCGTTCCCGCGCTCTGCAGGCGCCCGGCTTCCCCCGAAGGGCGCCATGGGGTAGGGTCCTACCCTATGACCCACGTAATATCCAACAAGGATCGGCTCCTCGCGCGCGTCCGCCGCATCGCCGGCCAGGTCGCCGCGATCGAGAAGGCGATCGCCGACGAGGCCGGCTGCTCGACCGTCCTTCACCAGGTCGCCGGTGTCCGCGGCGCGGTGGCGGGGCTGATGGACGAGCTGATCGAGGATCATGTGCGCGAGCACGTGGCGCGTCCCGGTCTCACCGATGAAGCCCGTGCCGAAGCCGCCGACGAGCTGGTCGCGGCGGTGCGCAGGTACGCCAAGTGAGGACCTCCTCCATGTCCTTCGATCCCGAGTTCGATGCCCTGACGCACGACCATGTCTTCCTCGGTCACGGTCACGACGAGAACGCCCGGCGCACCTTGTGGGTGGTGGTCCTGACCGCCGTCATGATGGTCGCGGAGATCGTGGCCGGCGCGCTCTTCAACTCGATGGCGCTGCTTGCCGACGGATTCCACATGGCGACCCATGCCGGCGCGCTCGGCGTCTCGGCCGTAGCCTATGCCTATGCAAGAAAGCACGCGCGCAGCCGCCGCTACAGCTTCGGCACGGGGAAGGTCGGCGATCTCGCCGGCTTCGCCTCCGCGCTCGTGCTCGGGATCGTGGCGCTCGGCATCGCGTTCGAGTCCGTCAGCCGCGTCTTCGATCCGCGCACGGTCGCATTCGACGAGGCGACGATCATCGCCGTCGTCGGCCTGCTCGTGAACATTGCGAGCGCCGTCCTGCTCGGCGGCGGGCATCATCACGGGCACGGGGGCCATGACCATGACCATGACCATGACCATGGCGATCATCACCATCATCACCATCATCACGACAACAATCTGCGCTCGGCCTATCTCCACGTCCTCGCCGACGCGCTCACCTCGGTGTTCGCGATCGCGGCGCTCCTCGGCGGCCGCTATCTCGGCTGGGTCTGGCTCGACCCCGTCATGGGCATCGTCGGGGCGGTCGTGATCGCGAGCTGGTCGTGGACGCTCATGCGGGACACGGCCTCCGTGCTCCTCGACAAGTCGGATCCGCATCTCGAGGATGAAATCCGGCACGAGGTCGAGGGACCGGGCGGCGCCCGCATCACCGATCTCCACGTCTGGCGCGTCGGCCCGGGCGCGCACGCGGCGATCGTCAGCGTGACGGGTGCCGATCGCGATGCCGTGCGGCGCCGGCTCGCCCCGCTCCACGCGATCGCGCACCTCACCGTGGAAGCGCGATAGCCCCTGGAGGCTGAAGCAGGCGAAGCGCGCCGCCCGTCTTGTGCCGTTGGTCGCCCGGCGCAGGAACCGTGCTTCTCCGACCGTCATTACCGCTTCGGACGCAATTTTCACGAGGCGGTCATGGATGAAATCAGGAGCCTTGCGGTTCTGGCGGTCGGGCGGGTGGTGTCGGCCTCCCTTCTCGGGCTCGGACTGGTGCTGCTCGTCGCCGATCTCGCGCCGTCATCGGCCCTGGCCGTCGCGGGCACCGGTTCGCTGCTTCTGACCTTGCATCTCCTTGCGCGGGCGAGCCGGATCGGGGAGGCGGATGCCGGCGATTCCGAGCTCTGGTCCATGCTCGCCCCCGAGCGGCGGCCGGCAAAAAGCGACGAGGCCTGGCGCCGGCTGAGCGAGGCCCTGTTCGAGACGCATCTCCGGTTCGCGCGCCGGACGGCGGCTGTCACCGCGATCTTCTTCGCCGCGGCCCTGCTGCTCGATCTCGCGTTCTGACCCCCGTCCGCGTCCGCGGGCGCCGCTCACCGCCCGGCGAAGACGAGATCGACATGCCGGCGGTGCGGCCTGTCCCGGTGCTCGACGAGATAGATCCCCTACCATGTCCCGAAACGGAAGAAGAACCACACGACCGGCGCATGATGTCCGACGTGGTGCGTCGGATCGGCAAGATGCCATGTCGGATGCGGGGAGCCGGCTGGTCGAGCGGGAGAGCAAGAAGGCGATGGGGCGGATGTCTTGGGCCGCGTGCGATTCGCTACAGGGGTTGTGAACTCATTCGTTGCATGCCCATATATGTTGCACTGCACGAAAGGAAACTTTCGGGCGATTTGGTGATCGGGGAAATCATCGGGAGGTACGCATGGCGAAGCTTCTTGAGACGATGACGCATGATTTGGAAGCCAACGCTCGTCGGATCCATGCGAACCTTCGCGACTATGCCGACACTGCGTCAGTGTTTTCGTCCGATTCGCCGCGCTTGATCGATTCTTTTGAAGGCAAGTGGGTTGGGGTGTACCACGGCAAAGTAGCGGCTGCGGCCGATTCTCTGGAGGAAGTAGCCGAAGCTATGGCTGCCAAGGGCATACCGCTCGGAGAGTCAATGATCAGAAGGATTGACAGGGACGAGAAGACGCTGATTCTCTGATCGGATGCTTCTAGGTCGTTTTGGAAACTCGACAGGGCGGCCCTACATGACCGCTCATATCATGGTTCCCTCACTAGGAATCAGGGGCTCTGTCTCGTTTCTGCTTGATACCGGTGCAGATCAGACTGTCTTGATGCCAACCGACGCAATCAGATTAGGTGTGGACACCTCGAAATTGACGACGCCCGCGACAACTTACGGCGTGGGTGGCCGTAGTGATGACTTTCAGGAGAAGGCGCTCATTCTGTTCAGTGACGGGGTGCTCCATGTCTACGAAGTAGACTTGATCCTGATGCAATCAAGGCCTGCTCTGGTAAATGCACCGTCTCTCCTGGGCCGGAACATAATAAACCGCTGGCGGGTCACCTTTGACTATCCAGGAAACATCGTGGCCGCTGAGATCGTCTCCTCGGACCGGCAAATTCCTATTCCGTCGGGCTGAGACCTCTACGCCGTCCTCCGCCGGTACCCAGCTCACGTCCGGCTGACGCCCGAGGCCATCGCAAGCGCAAGCGTCCGCCGTGCCAGCGCACCACTCTCGAGGCGGCGGAAGTCCTCTTTCCAAGCGGCCTCATTGGCGCACTGGAACAGACACCGCGGAGCCGGGCAGGCGTCGGTGATTCTTTTTTGCCTTAGGCGCGCTTTTCGCGCTTCCTCCATAAGGCGGCGCACATGCGCCGGCATGTCGTCGGGCCCCTCGGTGTCGTGGCGCCAGGCGGCGTTCCGCGGCGCCAGCCGGTCGAGTGCCGTCAGGAGGTCGTGCCGGACGTCGGGGTCGGCGTTCTCCTGGATGGCGAGCGACGCCGAAGTGTGGCGGACGAAGAGCGTGAGAAGACCGTCCTCGGCGCCGGCCTCCCGCAGGAAGCGCGCGGCGGCATCCGTGATCTCCTGGAAGCCCTGCCCAAGCGTGTCCACCGTCAGCGCCGACCGCGCGATGCGCTCGAGCGCGAAGGTCTCGACCGGCTCGCCCGCTATCGCCATCTGGACCGCGCCTCCGCCATCTGCTTTCTGGCCCGGCGGAGGACCTAGCATCCATGAGCGGAATTTTCGACCCCGCGCTCTTCGCGGATGCGGCGATCGACGCCGAGACGCGGGCCAGGAACGAGGCGCTCATCGCCGCGGCCCGTGCGGCGCCGGATCGCTGGCGGTTCACCGCCGACGAGCTCCGCGCCGCGCGTCGCGCCGGCTTCAGCCCCTTCCGCCTCGAAAGGCCCAGCCCGCGCGCCGGCATGCTGGCCGCCCCCGGTGTCGGCGGCCGTCCCGACGTGCCGCTGCGGGTCATTCCGCCGCGGGACGGGCCGCCGCGCGGGGCCTATCTCTACATTCACGGCGGCGGCTGGATGCTCAATTCCGCCGACAGCCAGGACGAGCGGCTGGAGCAGCTCGCCGACCGCACCGGGCTCGTCTGCGTCTCCGTCGAGTACCGGCTCGCGCCGGAACATCCCTATCCGGCCGGCCCGGACGATTGCGAGACGGCCGCCTTGTGGCTCACCGGCGCGGGCGCGTCGCGGTTCGGCGTCGAGCGGCTCTTCATCGGCGGCGAATCGGCGGGGGCGCATCTCGCCGCCGTCACGCTGCTCCGGCTCCGGGACAGGCACGGGATGACGCCGTTTCGCGGCGCCAATCTCGTCTGCGGCGCCTTCGATCTCGGCCTGACGCCGTCGATGCGGGCGCAGGAGGTGCCGCTCGTGCTCGCCCGCCGCGATACGGAGGCCTTCGTCGCGCGCTTTCTTCAGAACGGCGAGGACGTCCGCGATCCCGACGTCTCGCCGCTCTATGGCGATCTCGCCGGCATGCCGCCCGCGCTTTTCAGCTGCGGCACGCGCGACGGCCTCCTCGACGACACGCTCTTCATGGCGGCCCGTTGGGCGGCCGCCGGCTCGCAGGCCGAGCTCTCGCTCTGGCCGGGCGGGGCGCATTTCTTTCAAGGAATCCACATGCCGCTCGCCGAGCGGAGCAACCGGGAGATGGACGAATGGCTGAAGCGGATGTGCGACCGGTGATCCCGAGGCTCCGCAACGCCCCGGTCACGCTCCGCTCGTTCGTCAACACCTGGGAATGCGACGAGAACGGTCACATGAACGTGCAGTTCTACGCGGAGCGCTTCGATCAGGCGGCGGTGATGGCGGCGCTCGACGGCGCGCCCGCCGCGCTGCCGATGGTGCGGCACGTCCGCTATCACCGCGAGCTTCATCCCGGCGAGGGGGTCTCCATCCATTCCGCGCTGGTGCTCGGCGGGCCGCATCCCGTGACCATGGTTCACGGGCTCTTCTCGATCGATCGCGACGTCCTGAGCGCGACCGTTCTCGACGGCTTTCCGGAAGGAACCGAGCCGCGCGGCGCGGCCGCCATCCGCTATTCCGACGTGCCCGAAGCGGCGCCGCGGGCCATGCCGGTCGAGCCCGTGCCGCTCGGGGCGAGCATTGCCGGGCTCCTCGCCGAAGGCGCGCGCGAGACCTTCCGGGGGATCGTCCCGGCGCGGCTCTGCAACAGGCAAGGCATCGGCGCGAGCCGCGTCGTGGTCCATTGCATGACGGACGGCGCCGGCCATGCCTGGAGCGAGATCGGGGTCCGGCGCGACTTCTTCGAGGCGAACAATCTCGGCCGCGCGGTGGTCGAATCGAAGCTCACCCTGGCGGCGCCGCTCGAGGCCGACATGCCCGTCGTGATGCTCACCAGCTACGGCGAACCGCTCGGCAAGGTGTTCCTGTATCGCCACCATGTCTTCGACCTCGCGACCGGTCGGCTGATGGCGACCGGCGACATCGGGACGGTCGTGTTCGACATGGCGGCCCGCAAGGCGGTCGATCTCCCGCCCGAGATCCGGGGACGCATCGCCGCGGAGCCGGGTCAGAGCTGATCGGGTGGTGCGCTGCCGCCGTCACCATAGTCGCGCTTGAGCCGCTGCATCATGTCCAGCATGCGGCGGAACGCCCGCTCGGTGAAGTCGAGCGCCTTGTCGAGCTCGTCTTCCGTCGGCATGTCCGGCCCGCGCGGCGCGGCGGCCGCCGGCGGCGGCGCCTGCGGGGTCTGGAGGCCGCGCGCCGCCTCCAGGTCGGAGAGCCGCGCCTCGAGCCGGTCGATGCGGCCGTTCAGGCGGTCGATCTCGTCGAAGAGCGCGTTCCGCTCGTTCGGAAGGAGGCGGCAGCTCGCGCCGGGTCCGGATCCGGAGCAGAGCTCGACCGCTCCGGTCGAACGGTCGACGCGCCAGGCGCCCTCGGGCGCCGGCACGGTCGCGTAGCGGCCTTCGGCGGAGCTCTCCTGGGCACCGGCGCGCGGCGCCGGCGCAACGGCGAGCGTCGCAAGTCCGAAGAGCGCGAGCGCGCCCCATCCCGCAGTCCTACGCATCGTGCGATCTCCTTCGGCGACCGTCTCTCCGCGCGAGAGGATAGGGCAGCCCATCCCGTCTCGAAACCCGCTTGCCCCCCGGGCGGGGCCGGCTATGGTCCGCGCCGATGTCCGAGCTCGTCTACAAGATCTGTCCCGAGGCGCTCTGGCGCGAGGCGGAGGCCGCCGGCCGTTTCGCCGGCGCACCGGTCGACCATGCCGACGGCTTCATCCATTTCTCCACCGCCCGCCAGGCGCCGGAAACGGCGGCCCGCCACTTCGCGGGCGCGCGCGATCTCCTCCTCGTCGCGGTGCGCCCCGGGCCGCTCGGCCCGCTTCTGAAATGGGAGCCCTCGCGGGGCGGCGACCTTTTCCCGCATCTCTACGGGGCGCTTCCCCTTGCGGCCGTCGCCTGGGTGAAGCCGCTGCCGCTCGGCCCGGACGGCCGCCACGTCTTCCCCGATCTCGGCGAGGCCGAATGAGTCTTCTCGACCGCGCCGCCGGCCTCTTCCGTCTGTTCGAGCCGGAAGCCGGGCACGCTCTCGCGATCCGGGCGCTCCGCGCCTGGCACCCGCGCGCGCCGCACGGCGGAGACGATCCGCGCCTTCGGGTGGAACGGCTCGGCCTCCGCTTCCCGAATCCGATCGGGCTTGCCGCCGGCTTCGACAAGGGCGGCGAGGCGACGGACGCCATGCTGGCGCTCGGCTTCGGCTTCGTCGAGGTCGGCACGGTGACGCCGCTGCCGCAGCCGGGCAATCCGAAGCCGCGGCTGTTCCGGCTGCCGGCCGATTACGCCGTCATCAACCGTCTCGGCTTCAACAGCCGCGGCCACGCCGCGCTCGCCGCGAACCTCGCCCGCCGGCGGAACCAAACGGGCCTCGTCGGGATCAATATCGGCGCGAACAAGGAGAGCGCCGACCGCATCGGCGATTATGTCGCCGGCGTGCTCCGCTTCGGTGCGGAGGCCGCCTGGCTCACCGCCAACATCTCCTCGCCGAACACGCCGGGGCTGCGCGACCTGCAGGCCGAGGCGACGCTGCGCGCGCTGCTCTCCCGGCTCGCGGAGGCGCGCGAGCGCGTCGCGGCCGTAAGCGGCAGGCGGACGCCGCTCCTCGTCAAGATCGCGCCGGACCTCGACGACGCCCAACTCCAGGCCGTCATCCAGGCGGTCCGGGATTCCGGCTGCGACGGGCTCGTCATCGGCAACACCACCGTCGAACGCACCGGTCTGCGCGAGACGGGCCTCGCCAATGAATCGGGCGGCGTCTCGGGCCGGCCGCTCTTTCCGCGCTCGACCGCGATGATAGCCCGCGCGCGCGAACTCGCGGGGCCCGGGCTCGTCCTCGTCGGCGCGGGCGGCGTCGAAAGCGCCGGCACGGCCTGGACGAAGATCGCGGCCGGAGCCGATCTCGTGCAGCTCTACACCGCGCTCTTCTACGAGGGGCCGTCGCTCCCCCGCCGCATCGTCGCGGGCCTCAGGGCGCGGCTCGACGCCGCCGGCCTGCCCGCCATCGGAGCGCTCCGCGACAGCGAGACGGCGCGCTGGGCGGCGCTCTGGCCGAAGGGCTGAGCGGGCGGGCCGACCGGATCGCTTCCGCATCGCCTGCGTTCCACGCTAGGATCCCGTGTCGGAGGCGCCGCACTCATGACGGAGCGTCGCGAGGTCGCGATCGGAACGAAGGGCCTGCCCGGCAGTCTGGCGGTGCCTGCGGATGCACGCGGACTCGTGATCTTCGTGCACGGCAGCGGCTCGGGGCGTCGGAGCCCGCGCAATCGATGGGTCGCGGAGCGGCTGGTCGGCGCCGGCCTCGGCACGCTCCTCTTCGATCTCCTCACGGAAGCCGAGGGCGAGGACCGCGCCAACGTCTTCGACATCCCGCTGCTCGGCGTGCGCACCGAGGAGGCGGTCGCCTTCGCCGCCGCCGATCCGGGCCTGGCGCCCCTCCCTGTCGGGCTTTTCGGCGCTTCGACCGGCGCCGCCGCAGCCCTGGTGGCGGCCGCGAACGTTCCGGACCGCGTGGCGGCGGTCGTCTCGCGCGGCGGCAGGCCGGATCTCGCGGCGCCCCGCCTTGCACGCGTGAAGGCGCCGACCCTCCTCATCGTCGGCGGCGAGGACGACGTCGTGATCGACCTCAACCGCGAGGCCCTGGCCATGCTCACCTGCGAGCGCGAGCTCGCGATCGTGGCCGGCGCGACGCACCTCTTCGAGGAGCCGGGTGCGCTCGACGAGGTCTGCGACCTTTCGGTCGCCTGGTTCCGGCGCCATCTTGCGCGGAGCCTCGCGTGAGGAGCAGCGTCTCCTTCGCCGATCGGCGCTCGGCCGGGATCGCGCTCGCCGGCACCCTCAAGGAGAAGGGCTACACCGATCCGGTCGTCCTGGCGCTGCCGCGCGGCGGCGTGCCGGTGGCGCTCGAGATCGCGCGGGCGCTCGAGGCGCCGCTCGACCTCCTGCTCGTGCGCAAGATCGGCGTGCCGTGGCAGCCGGAGCTCGCGGCCGCGGCGATCGTCGACGGTTCGCCGCCGGATGTCGTCAGGAACGAGGAGGTGATCCGCGCCGCGCGCCTCGGCCCGGACGAGATCAAGGAGGGTGCGGAAGCCGAGGCCCGCGAGATCGAGCGGCGGCGCGCCGCCTATCTCGCCGGGCGCGAGCCGCTTCCGGTCGCCGGCCGCACGGTGATCGTCGTGGACGACGGGATCGCCACGGGCACCACGGTGCGGGCGGCGCTCGTCGCGCTCCGCCGGCGCGGGCCTTCGAGGCTCGTCCTCGCGGTGCCGGTGGCGCCGGCCGAGACGCTCGCGGAGCTTGCGCCGCTCGTCGACGAGATCGTCTGCCTCGCCACGCCCGAGCCGTTCTGGGCCATCGGCGCGCATTACGACGATTTCAGCCAGCTCGAGGACGAGGAGGTCGTCGCCATGCTGGCCGAGGCCCGGCGCTTGGCGCCGGGCGGCGATCGGAAACCCGCGTGAGGCCCGTCAGGCCTTTCTGGCCCGCGCGACGGAATCGTTGATGAGCTGCTTCGCCTCGTCGGCATCGCCCCAGCGCACGATCTTCACCCACTTGCCGCGCTCGAGGTCCTTGTAATGCGCGAAGAAGTGCTCGATCTGTTCGGTCGAGATCTGCGGCAGATCCTGGTACGTGCGGACCTTCTCGTAGCGCCGCGTGAGCTTGGTCGACGGCACCGCGATGATCTTCTCGTCCCCGCCGCTCTCGTCCTCCATGATGAGGACGCCGATCGGCCGGCAGTTGATCACGCAGCCGGGCACGAGCCCGCGGGTGGACGCGCACACGACGTCGATCGGATCGCCGTCCCCGCAGAGCGTATGCGGCACGAAGCCGTAATTTCCCGGATAGCGCATCGGCGTGTAGAGGAATCTGTCCACGAAGAGGGTTCCCGATTCCTTGTGGAGCTCATATTTGATGGGCTCGCCGCCGACGGGAACCTCGATGATGACGTTGACGTCCTCCGGCGGGTTGTTTCCGATCGGGATCGCCTCGATGCGCATGAAAGCTCCTTCGCATTGCCTGCTTGTCCCATGACAGGCGCGAGTGACATGAACAAGGCCGCCCGATGAATGGGGGCCATGCGGGAGATCCGGGGCGGCTGCGCCTCGGCGTGCTCGACCAGTCGCCCATCTCCGAAGGCTCCTCCGGGCCCGAAGCGCTCCGCAACACGCTCGGCCTCGCGGCCCTGACGGATCGGCTCGGCTATCATCGCTACTGGATCGCGGAGCATCACGGCACGCCGATGCTCGCTTCGCCCAGCCCGGAGGCGCTGATCGGCCCGGTCGCGATGGCGACGCGCGGCATCCGGGTGGGCAGCGGCGGCATCATGCTGCCGCATTACAGTCCCGTGAAGGTCGCCGAGACCTTCTCCATGCTCGCCGGGCTCTTCCCGGACAGGATCGATCTCGGCATCGGTCGCGCGCCGGGGTCGGATCAGCGGACCGCCTATGCGCTTCAGCGCGACCGCCGGCAGCTCGCGCCGGACGACTTCCCCGACCAGCTCGTCGAGCTTCTCGGCTATCTGGAAGGCACCATCCCGCCCGAGCATCCCTTTGCCGGCGTCGCGCGCCTGCCCGGCCGGCCCTACGCACCGGAGGTCTACCTGCTCGGCTCCTCGCTCCAGAGCGCCCTCTGGGCGGGCCAGCTCGACCTGCCTTACGTCTTCGCCGACTTCATCAATCCGGAAGGCGCGCCGATCGCCGAGCGCTATCGGGCGGAGCTCGCCCGCCACCATCCCGAGGCGCGGCCCCGGATCGCGGTGGCGGTCTGGGCGCTCGCCGCGGAAACGGACGAAGAGGCGGAGCAGCTCTCGGCCAGCCACCGCATGGCGATGACGCTGTTGCGGCGCGGCCAGCTGATCCCCGTTCCGACCGTGGAGACGGCCCTGGAATTCCTGGCGCGGGAGGGCGGGCTGCCGTTCGGTGGCCGGCGCCGCATCGTCGGCACGCCGGAGCGCGTGAAGGACGGGATCGAGGCGGCCGCCGCGGAATATGGCGCGGACGAGGTGATGGTGGTCACCATCACCCATTCGCATGCGGCGCGGCTGCGATCCTACGAGCTCGTGGCCGAGGCCTTCGGGCTCGATCCCCGCGCGTGAGCCTCAGCGGCCGAACGGGTGCGGCGCCCGCCCGCGCGCTCCCGAGGCGAACCAGACCGGCAGGTGGGCGGGGCCGCGTGCGAGGTCCGCGGGCGTGAGGCCGATATCCGCGAGCACCTCGTCCGGCAGGCGGGCGAGGACGGCGTAGGTCCGCCGCCGCGCCCGCCAGGCCGTGAACCGGGTCGCGCCGCTCTCGATGAGGGCGGAAAGGAGCGCGCGGGCGCCGGGCCGGGCATCGGGCCGGGCAGCGGGCCGCGTGAAGGTGATGTCCGACATCGGACGGGTCCTTTCGAGCATTCGGCGCCGGGCCGGAAGGTCGGCCGCGGGCGCGAGGCCGGGCTGATAGACCTCCGGTGTTTCCCTATTGTTTCTCCCGGATCAAAGCCTGTTTCCGCTGGAGCCGTCCCGGCCCGTGCGCGCGCGATCCGGGTGCGCCGGCGAGCGACCGGGCGGCGCCGCTTGTCGGGGAGCTTGCGCCCGGTTCAGAGCCTGAATTCGAACCAGAGGCAGGGAAGCGCCTTGCCGCCGAGCGTCTCTTCGCTGCGGGCGACGAGCCGGCCGCCGCGGCGCTCGTAGAAGGTCACGGCGCGGTCGTTCTCCGCAAGGGCGCGGATCACGAGGCGCACATAGCCCTGCGCCCGGAGCATCTTGACGGCGCCGGCGAAGAGCCGGGCGCCGAGGCCGATGCCCTGATATTCGGGAGCGAGGTAGAATTCCTGCACTTCGGCGACCGTCGCGCTGGTGCGCGTGCGCGCCGCCCCGAAGGTCGTGTACCCGGCGACCTTTCCGCCGACGTCGAGGACGAGAAGGCCCCGCTTCTTCGCCACCGCTTCGCGCCACCACGGCGCCGAGCGCCGGACGATCATCCGCTCCAGCGCGACGGCGGGGATCAGGCCCGAATAGGCCTCGCGCCAGGCGGCCGCGTGAACGTCGGCGATGCCCTCGGCATCCGCCGGACGACCCTTGCGAACATCGATGACGAGCGCGGTCATGAACGGATGCTACGCCGCTTCGGGCCGGCTTGAGAAGCGGAAAAATAGTGTCCGGAAGCGTTCGGGCGCGGCGTTCCGGGCCGCCTCCGAGGCGGCCCCGGCGAGCCGGCTATTTGGTCCGGCTGGCGATCATGTAGCTGTCGAAGGCGTACTCGTTCACCTGCCACCAGAGATAGTTCTGCGTGCGGAAATCGATCATGGATTCGAGCGCGCGCCTGAAGAGGTCGTCCTTCTCCGCCTTCTCGCGATAGAGCTGGTGCGCGGCGTCCCAGGCGGCGTCGAGCACCGCGTTCGGGAAGATCTTCACCTCCGTCCCGCCGGCGACGAGGCGCATCAGCGCCGGGCCGTTGTGCGAATCGTATTTGGCGAGCATCGCGTTCATCGCCGCGTCGCCGGCCTGCCTCAGAATGGCCTGGTAGGACTTCGGCAGCGCGTTCCAGCGCTCCTGGTTGACGACCATGTGGAGAACGGCGCCGCCCTCCCAGAAGCCCGGGGCGTAATAGTACTTGGCGACGCGGGAGAAGCCGAGCTTCTCGTCGTCGTAGGGGCTGACGAACTCCGCGGCGTCGATCGTGCCGCGCTCGAGCGCGGCATAGATGTCGCCGCCGCCGATCTGTTGCGGGACCACGCCGAGCTTCGCCAGCACTTCGCCGCCGAGCCCGCCGATGCGCATCTTCAGGCCCTGCCAGTCCGACGGCTGGTTGATCTCCTTGCGGAACCAGCCGCCCATCTGCGTGCCCGACTGGCCGCACGGGAAGCCGACCACGTTGAACTTGGCGAGCGCCTCGTCCATCAGCGCGTTGCCGCCGCCATTCGTCAGCCAGGCATATTGCAGGCGGGAGTTGAACGAGAACGGCACGCCGGTTCCGAAGGCGAGCGAGGGCTGCTTGCCGATGTAGAAGTAGATCGGCGTGTGCGCGCAATCGACCGAGCCGTTCGACACGACGTCCATCGCCTGGAGCGCCGGAGCGATCTCGCCGGGGCCGAAGCACTGGATCTGGAACCGGTTGTCGGTCGCCTCCGCGACATACTGGGCGAAGGTGAGGGCATTGCCGAAGAGCGCGTCGAGCGGCTTCGGAAAGCTCGAGGTCATGCGCCAGCGGACCTCCGGCATCGATTGTGCGATGGCCGGCGCCGCCAGTGCCGTCGCGCCGGCCGCGGCTCCGCCCGCAAGGCCTCCCTTCAGGAATTCCCGCCGCTTCATGATGATCTCCTCCCTTTCGCCGCGACAATAGCGAGAGCGCGGCCGAACGCTAGTGGCCCCTGCCGGATCCGGCGGCGGTCAGCCCTGGCGGGGAGCTTCGGCCGGTTCCGTCGCAAATGGCAGCAACGGCGCGGCGCCGTGCCGGCTCTCGACGGCGAGGAGGTGCAGCTTCGTCGCAAGTCCGCCGGGTGCGGAGAAGCCGCCCGGCCTGCCGCCGGCACCGAGCACGCGATGGCAGGGCACGACGAGCGGCACGGGGTTCCTCCCGAGCGCCTGTCCCACCGCCCGGGCGAGCGCGATATCGCCGAGCTCCTTCGCGAGGTCGCCATAGGTGCGGGTCGCCCCCGGCGGGATCCGGCGCGCGAGCGCATAGACGGCGCGGTGGAAGTCCGGCTCGCCCGCGAGGTCGATTGCGACGTCTTCGAGGTCCACCGGCTCGCCGGCGAGCAGGCGCCCGATCCGCCCGATCGCATCCCGGACCGGCGGCGGCGGCTCCGTCTCGGCCGGCGCCCCGGACCGGCGGCGGAGCCGCGCGCGGGTCTTCGCCTCGCTCGCATCCGGCAGGCAGAGGGCACGGATGCCGCGCGGGCCCCAGGCGATGCCGCAGCGGCCGATAGCCGTATCGAAGAGCGCGAATCCGGCCCCGTCCATGGCGCGAGCCTAGCACGTACCCTGCCGCGAGCGAAAAGCGCCCGATCGACGGGTTCGATGGTCCCGGTGCGCGGGCGCCCCCGGGGGCGCTAGGCCGCGCTGGCCTTCGCCCGTTCGGCCCGCTTGCGCTCGTGCGGGTCGAGGATCGCCTTCCTGAGCCGGATCGACTTCGGCGTAACCTCGACGAGCTCGTCCTCTTCGATATAGGAGAGCGCGCGTTCCAGGCTGAGCCTCATCGGCGGGGTCAGGATCGTGTTCTCGTCCTTGCCGGCGGCGCGGATATTGGTGAGCTGCTTGCCCTTCAGCACGTTCACCTCGAGGTCGTTGCCGCGGCTGTGCTCGCCGACGATCATGCCGGCATAGACCTTGGCGCCGGGCTCGATCATCATCGGCCCGCGATCCTGCAGGTTGAAGAGCGCATAGGCGACCGCCTCGCCCTGGCCATTCGAGAGGAGCACGCCGGTGCGCCGGCCGGCGATCTCGCCGCGATAGGGCTCGTAGGCGTGGAACACGCGGTTCAGCACCGCGGTGCCGCGCGTGTCGGAGAGAAGTTCCGGCTGGTAGCCGATGAGGCCGCGGGTCGGCACGTAGAAGACGAGCCGCGTGCGGCCGCCGCCGGACGGCCGCATCTCGATCATCTCGCCCTTGCGCGTCGCGAGCTTCTCGATCACCGCGCCGGTGTGCTCGTCGTCGACGTCGACGATCACCTCCTCGATCGGCTCGAGCCGCTCGCCCTCCGGACCGTAGCGGAAGACGACGCGCGGCTTGCCGATGGTGAGCTCGAAGCCCTCGCGGCGCATCGTCTCGATCAGGATGCCGAGCTGCAGCTCGCCCCGCCCGGCGACCTCGAAGGCGTCCTTGTCGTCGCCCTCCGTGATCCGGAGCGCGACGTTGCCCTCCGCCTCGCGGAGCAGCCGGTCGCGGATGACGCGGCTCTGGACCTTGTCGCCTTCGGTGCCGGCAAGCGGTCCGTCATTGATGCGGAACGTCATGGAGAGCGTCGGCGGGTCGATCGGATGCGCCGGGATCGGCTCCGTCACGGACGGGTCGCAGAGCGTGTGGGACACGGTCGAATCGGAAAGGCCGGCGAGCGCGACGATGTCGCCGGCTTCGCCGAGATCGATCGGCTGCCGTTCCAGCCCGCGGAAGGCGAGCACCTTGGAGACGCGGAAGCTCTCGACCAGCTCGCCGTCGCGGGTGAGGGCCTTCACGGTCTGGCCGGCCTTCACCGAGCCGGAGCGGATCCGGCCGGTCAGGATGCGGCCGAGGAAGGGATCGGCCTCGAGCGTCGTGGCGAGCATGCGGAAGGGCCCGGGCTCGGTCCGCGGCGCCGGCACGTGCCGGAGCACCATGTCGAGGAGCGGGCCGACGGTCTCGCGCGGGTCGCCGGGATCCTCGGCCATCCAGCCCTGCTTGGCGGAGCCGTAGAGGACGGGGAAGTCGAGCTGCTCATCGCTCGCATCGAGCGCCGCGAAGAGGTCGAAGACGGCGTTCAGCACGAAGTCCGGCCGGGCGTCCGGCTTGTCCACCTTGTTGATGACCACGATCGGCTTCAGCCCGATCGCGAGCGCCTTGGACAGCACGAACTTCGTCTGCGGCATCGGCCCTTCCGCCGCGTCGACGAGCAGGATCGCGCCGTCCACCATGTTGAGGATGCGCTCCACCTCGCCGCCGAAATCGGCGTGGCCGGGCGTATCGACGATGTTGATGCGCGCATCCTTCCAGTTGAGGGAGGTCACCTTGGCGAGGATGGTGATGCCGCGCTCCTTCTCGAGCGCGTTCGAATCCATCGCGCGCTCGGCCACCTGCTGGCCGGTGCGGAACGCGCCGGAGGCGCGCAGCAGCACGTCGATAAGGGTCGTCTTGCCATGATCGACATGCGCGATGATGGCGACGTTGCGGAGTGTCGCTGTCATGAATCTCTGCCGGGCCGGAATTCGCGGCCGCTATAGCCGATTATTGCATTGCAAGATAGGGAGGGGCGGGCCCGGCTGCCACCCGCCTTCGCATGACGCCGATGGTCCGCTCCCGTTCGGCCCGGCGGGCGCCTATTGCGGCAGGAGCGGTCCGGTCGGACGCCGGGGCGGCCTTCTCAATCCGCCCGCCGCCTGGATCATCATCAGCTCGCCGATATTCTCCGGCGTCAGGTAGCCGACGAGCCGCCCGTCCGGCTCGATGACGGCCACCGCCGGCGCGCCGCCGCCCTGGAGATGCCGCAGGGCCGCCTCGAGCCGGGCATGCGGGTCGACCGACGGCACCTGCACGATCGCCTCGAGCGCGGGCGTCGCCGGCCCGGTCTTGTTGAGGGCATGGATCATGGCGGTGCGGGTCAGGATGCCCCGCAGCCTGCCGCCCCCGTCGACGACCGGGAACTCGTGCTGCGTGGTGTGGAGGAGCTGCTCCGCGGCCTCGCCGATCGTCGATCCCGGGCCGAGCGGGACGAACTGCGTGATCATCGCGTCGGCGACGCCGAGGCTGCGCGAGACGTCGACGAGGCTTGTCGACTGCGCCTCCGCCGTTGCGGCGAGATAGACGAAGATCGCCACGAAGATCAGCAGCGGGTTGCCGCCGACAAGGCCGAGAAAGCCGAACACGAAGGCGAGCGCCTGTCCGATTCGCGCCGCTATCTCGGTCGCCTGGGTGCGCGGATAGCGCAAAGCGAGCAGGGCGCGGAGCACCCGGCCTCCATCCATGGGGAAGGCCGGGATGAGGTTGAAGAGCGCCAGGAAGATGTTGACGGAGGCGAGCCGGACGGCGAAGCCGATCGCCGGGCTGTCGATCTGTTCCATCGCCGTCATGTCGACCCGCGCGCCGAGAATCAGGATCAGCACCATTGCGATCACGAGGTTCACGGCCGGACCGGCAAGGGCGACCAGGATCTCCTGGCCGGGCCGTTCCGGCATGCGCTGCAGCCGCGCGACGCCGCCGATCGGCAGGAGCGTGATGTCGGGCGTCATGATCCCGTAGCGGCGCGCGGTCAGCACGTGGCCGAATTCGTGCGCCACCACGCAGGCGAAGAGCGCCAGGATGAAGAGCACGCCCTGCACCGCCGCCTCGGTGCCGCCCTGCTGGTAATAGGCGATCCCGATCCAGGCGAGGAGCAGCAGGAAGGTGACGTGGATGCGGATCTCGCTTCCGAAGATCCGCGCGATCGGGAATGACCAGCTCATGGCGAACTCATCTCGAAGCGCGACGCGACGGCGGGCACGCGGCCCGCAGCGGGGAGGATGAGGCCCCGGCTCGCGCCGATGCCCTTCGTCGACGCCAGTCTGGACGAGCGGCGCGGCTGTTACCAGCCCGGCCGGAAGGTGACGTCCCGAAACTCCTGGCAGGTGCCCCCGACCGGCGCCAGCCTGAATCCGTCCTCGGTCTTCTGGATGTCGCAGGTCATCGGGAATGTCGCCGAACCGGTGGCGCCTGAGGCGTCGAACAGGTTCAGGTGGCCGCCGTCGAAGGCATATCTTCCTTCCACGGTGCGATTGCCGCTGCTGTCCGTCATGCGGAACGTGCCGCCCGTCTGGAACAGGACGCGCGCCGGGCCGGCGCTGTAGGGGCCCGGCTGGATCGGCTGGTCGGCCGCCGCCGGGCCGCGCCCCTGGGCGGCCTGGATCCGGCGCTCCAGTTCGGCGAGCTCGTCGCTGCGCTGAGCGAGCGTGCCGGCGATGCCGGTGAGCTGCGCCTGGACGGTGTCCCGCTGCTTGGTCGCCTCCGCGACGTCGGCGGTCAGCTGCTCCCGCTGCTGCGCGAGCTCGCCCACCGCCTGCTTCAGCTCGGTCTGGCGCTGCGCGAGCTGGTCGACGTTTCGGCGGAGCGTCTCCGCCTCGCTGCGCGCTGCGGCCTCGGCCTTCCTGGCCTCCTCCAGCTTCCGTTCCGCCTCGGTGACCTGCTTCGAAAGCGCCGCCGCCTGCTCGGAGAGCCGACCGACCGATTGCCGCGTCTCGTTCTCCCGCTGCTGGAGCGACCGGTACTGATCCTCCGCCTTCGCCACCTCCGACTGCATCTGCTGCCGGCGCGCCGTCATGTCGTTGATGCTCTTCTCGATCTCGGCCCGCTGCCGGGTGAGGGAGGCGAGCGCCTCGCGCGTCTGGTCGGCATTGGCTTGGGCGGCCGCCTCCGCCTCCCGCGCCTGCTGCGCGCGCTGCTCCGCCTCCGCGACCTGCCGGGAGAGGCCCGAGGCCTCGTCGGACAGCTTGGAGACGCTCTCGCGCGTCTCCGCCTCCTGCCTGCGCGCGGCCTCGAGCCGCTCGCCCACCGCGGCGAGCTCGGCGGTGCGGGCCGCGAGGCTGTCCTGGATCGCCTTCGTCTCGTTCTGGGCCGCGGTGAGCTGCTGGCCCGCCGTCTCCGCCTGCTTCTGGAGGTCTTGGACCTGGGCGGTGCGCTGTTCCAGCTCCTGCTGGGCGCTCTGGAGCCGGGGCTGCAGGGTGCCGAGCTCCGCCTGGAGGGCGTCCCGCTGCTGCGTCAGCCGGCCGATCTGGTCCTGTGCCGAAGCGATCCGCGTCTGGATCTGCTGGAGGTCGCCGGAAGCCTGCGTCTGGCTCCGGAGCTGGGCGGCGCTCTGGTCGCGCGCGGTCTCGGCCGCGCTCAGCCGGTCCCGCAGCTCTCCCTCGGAAGATGCGTTTGCGACGAAGAGATAGATGACGAGGAGCCATCCGATCACCGCCAGCGCGGCCAGCGCCATAGGTACCGGCCGCCGCATCTCAGCCTTCACGTCCATCTCATCCTCGCCGTTCGATCGCGCCTGCTTTGTAGCCTGCAAACGAAATCCGGGACGCCGCGTTCCGAGAGCCCGGACAGGGACGGCGCGCGGTCGCAGGGATGTACGCCGATGTCCGGTCCGTCCCGGTCCGAGAGCAGGGAAGGGCTGCACCGGACGCATGGCTCGGCCGCTTGATACGTCCTTCGCATAGGCATTAATAAGGGGAACATACTATCAGGTGACCAATGGATCACGATCAGGTGAGCGACAGCGTGTCGAACCTGGTGGTCGACCTTGCGCGGCTGTTCCGGCAGCGGATGGACGAGGCCTTCGCGGCAGAGGGGCTCGACCTGACGCCCGGCGAAGGGCGCACATTGCTTCGGATCGCGCGCAACGAGCCGATACGCCAGAACGTGTTGGCGGAGCGCCTCGGGATCGAGCCGATGACGGTGTCGGGCTTTGTCGACCGGCTCGAGCGGCGCGGCCTTGTCGCGCGCGAGACCGACCCGGCCGACCGCCGCGCAAAGCTCGTACGCAGCCTCCCCGCCGCCGCCCCGCTCGTTGCGCATCTCGACGCCGTTGTGGCCGGGCTCCGCGAGCGGGCCCTCAGCGGCTTCTCGCGGGCCGAGGGCGAGGCCGTCCGCCGCGCCCTCGTCCGGATGCGGGCCAATCTCGCCACGGAGGCGCTGGCGCCGGCATGAGCGTTCAGAACCCCGTGATGAGCGAACGTATGGTCGCGCTCGTCGGCGCGCTCCTGGTCGGCCTCGGACCGGTGTCGATGGCCCTCTACACGCCGGCCATGCCGACCCTCGTGGAAGCGTTCGGAACGACGATCTCCGCCGTCAAGCTGACGCTCACCGTCTATTTCGCCGGCTTCACCGCGGCCCAGCTCGTCTGCGGTCCGCTTTCCGACGGCTTCGGCCGGCGGCCCGTGGTGATCGGCTTCTCCGCGCTCTATCTCGCCGCGAGCGCGATGGCCGCACTCGCGCCCGGCATCGAACTGCTGATGGTGGCGAGGCTGCTGCAGGGTGTCGGCGCGGCCGCCGGCATCGCGATCTCGCGGGCGATCGTGCGCGACCTCTTCACGGGGCAGGATTCGGCGCGGGTCATGAACCTGATCGGGATCGTCCTCTCGGTGGCGCCCTCGCTCTCGCCGACGATCGGCGGCATCACGCTCGAGCTGTTCGGCTGGCACGCGATCTTCCTCCTGATGGTGGTCTACGGCTTCGCCATCCTGCTGATCTTCCTGACGGTCGTCCCGGAGACGCTGGCGCCGCATGATTCCGCGGCGATCCGCTTCGGCCCGCTCTTCGGAAGCTACGGCACGCTCATCAGGGACGTGCGCTTCCTGAGGCCGAGCATCATTCTCGGCTGCACCAACGGGGCGCTCTATACGCTCGCCACCATCCTGCCCTTCATCCTCATCGACGTGGTCGGCCTGACGCCGGCCGTCTTCGGCGTGGGCATGCTCTTCCAGTCGTTCTCGTTCACCATCGGAGCGCTCATCGTGAGGCGTCTTCTCGCGAAGGTCGGCGCACGGAAGCTCGTTCCGGTCGGGCTCACGCTGGTCGGGCTCGGGGGCCTCCTGATGGCGGTGCTCACGCGCGTCGTGGAGCCGTCCTTCCTCGTGGTGATGGGGCCGGTCGGGCTCTACGCCTTCGGAATTTCCTTCACGATGCCGGTGCTGATGACCGATTCGCTGGCGCCGTTCGGACGGATAGCGGGCGCGGCTTCGGCGCTCACCGGCTTCTTCCAGATGGGTATCGGCCTGCTCGGTTCGGCCGTCGTGGCGCTGGTGGGCAATCCCGTGGCCGCGCTCGGCACCGTCATTCCGACGATGGCGGTGATCGCCATCGCGACGCAGATCGTGCTCGGACGGCGGGTGGCGGCGCTGGCGGGCCGCGCCGGGAGCGACGAGCCGGCCGAATAGGACCAGCCGTCCGAAGGCGGAGGCTCAGGCGGGCGATTGCCTGGACGCGGCGGCGGGCTCCCGCATCGCTTTCCAGATGCCGTTGCCGGTCGCGATGATGCGGGATCCCGCGACAAGCGTGCCGCGTACGAAGACGAGCGAGTTGGTCTTGCGGACGACCTCTCCGCGTGCCTCGACGAATTCGCCGATCTCCGCGGCCGAAACGAAATGCACGTCGAGCTGGACCGTGACCTGCGACTGGTTGCCGGTCACGGCGCGGGAGGCCATTCCCATCGCGCGGTCGGCGAGCGTCATCAGCATCCCGCCCTGCACCACGCCGCGCTTGTTGTGATGGCGCGGCTCGGCCAGAAGCCCGAACCGGATCCCGTCCGCGTCCGCGATCCGCCACATCGGGCCGATCAGCGCGAGGAAGCCCTCGTCCGGCATCTGTTCCCAGCCCATCGCGCGCAGGTCGTCGGGTGTCACGGACCTCTGCCGCATGCGATCCCTCTCCGGATGTCGCACCCTGGAGCGGGCGCAGCACCGATTAGCCGCGCAAACGGGCGGCCCGCAACAGCGGAGCGAACGCGGACGCCTCGTCCGTCGCGATTGACCCTGGCGGGTGCCCGGCGTATCCCCCGTCCGGATGGTCGTCCCTCGAGGGGCTGGAACGATCCCGCTGAGACCGACCCAAACCGGGGGTCGAACCGGGGCCGTCTTGGAAAGCCGCGGCAGTCCCGCCGCCGGCGAGCCTCGCGTGCGGACAGGAGGCTCGCCATGACGATCGCACACGAGGTGCAGCCCGGCAGCGACGTCCGCTCCGGCTCGGCCGAGCGGATCGGCGTGATGGTCTGCGGCCACGGCAGCCGCGATGCCAAGGCCGTCGCCGAGTTCGCCGCCCTCGCGACCCTCCTTGAGGACCGCTTCCCGGACTGGCCGGTCGATTACGGCTATCTCGAGTTCGCGCGCCCGGTCATCCGCGACGGGCTCGACCGGCTCGCCGCCGCGGGTGTGACCCGCATCCTCGCCGTTCCCGGGATGCTCTTCGCGGCCGGCCACGCCAAGAACGACATTCCCTCCGTGCTCAACACCTATGCGGCGGGACGGCCCGGCCTCTCCGTCGAGTACGGACGCGAGCTCGGCATCGACCCGAAGATGCTGCAGGCGGCCGCCGACCGCATCCGGGAGACGCTCGCCGCCGCGCCCGATCTGCCGGCCCACGAGACCCTGCTCGTCGTGGTCGGCCGCGGCGCGTCCGATCCGGACGCCAACTCGAACGTGGCGAAGGTCACGCGCATGCTCTGGGAAGGCTTCGGCTTCGGCTGGGCGGAAACGGCCTATTCCGGCGTCACCTTCCCGCTCGTCGCGCCGGCGCTGGAGAAGGCCGCCCGGCTCGGCTTCCGCAGGATCGTGGTCTTTCCGTATTTCCTCTTCACGGGGATCCTGGTCGACCGGATCTACGCCGCGGCGGACGAGGCGGCCGCGCGCCATCCGGGGATCGAATTCCTGAAGGCGCCCTATCTCGCCGGCCATCCGCTCGTCATCGACACCTTCGTCGAGCGCGTCCGCGAAATCCTGACGGGCGACAACCGGATGAATTGCGGGCTCTGCAAGTACCGCACCCAGGTGCTCGGCTTCGAGGCGGAGGTCGGGCTGCCGCAGGAGAGCCATCACCACCATGTCGAGGGGATCGGCACGGGGCAGGGCGCCCCCCGGCACGGGCATGCGCACGATCACGCGCCGGGGCACCGGCACGACCACGATCACGACCATCACCATCACCATGACGATGGTCACGATCACCTTCATGCGGGGGCGGGCGGTCACGGCCACCATCATCCCTATCCCCATGCCGACCATCCGCTCGGACCGCGCACGCTGAAGCGGGGCTGAGGCGGATCGTGTCCCCTTACGACTATCTTTGCGATCCGGCGGCGATCGGCCGCCGCTCCTTCGAGATCATCCGGACGGAGTGCGATTTCTCCCGTCTTACGCCGGTCCTGGCGAGCGTCGCGGAGCGCGTCGTCCACGCCTCGGGCATGCCGGACGTCGTCTCCGATCTCCGCTTCTCTCCGGGAGCGGCGGAAGCCGGCCGGGAAGCGCTTCTCTCCGGCGCCGCGATCGTCGCGGACGTGCGCATGGTCGCCGCCGGCGTGACCCGGAGCCTGCTGCCGGCCGGGAACGAGGTGCTTGTCGCGCTCGATGCCTGCCCCCCGGGCGAGGCTCTTTCGGGCACGCGCTCGGCCGCCGGAATGGAGCGGCTTTCCGGGCGGATCGGCGGCGCCGTAATCGCCATCGGAAATGCCCCGACCGCGCTATTCCGCCTCCTCGAAATGGTCGCGGCGGGCGCGCCGAAGCCCGCGCTCGTGCTCGGCTTTCCCGTCGGCTTCGTCGGCGCGGCGGAATCGAAGGAAGCCCTCGTCGCGAACGGCCTCGGCATTCCCTATGTGGCGCTCTCGGGCCGCCGCGGCGGCAGCGCCATGGCCGCCGCCGCCGTCAACGCGCTCGCGCTCGGCCGGAACGCGCCGTGACGCCCTGGCTTTCCGTCGTCGGCATCGGCGAGGACGGCCTCGCCGGCCTTTCGCAAGCCGCGCTCCGGCTCGTGGAGGATGCCGAGATCCTGATCGGCGGCGAGCGGCACCTCGCCATGGTGCCCCCGGACGGACGCGAGCGGATCGCCTGGCCGAGTCCCCTTTCCGTTCTCGTGGAACGAATCGCGACTCTCCGCGGCCACCGAATCGCGGTGCTGGCGACCGGGGATCCGATGCATTTCGGCATCGGGACGACGCTCGCGCGGCACGTGTCCGCGGCCGAGATGACGGTGATTCCCGGGATTTCCGCCTTCTCGCTGGCAGCGGCGCGGCTCGGCTGGCCCCTTGACAGGACAGCCATGTTGACCCTTCACGGCCGACCGATCGACTCGCTCGCCCTCCATGTCCATCCCGGCGCCCGCCTCCTGATCCTGGCGCACGACCGGACGAGCCCGGCCGCCGTCGCCGCGTGGCTCACCGCCCGCGGCTTCGGCGCGAGCCGCATGGCGGCCCTTGCCCATATGGGCGGCGCGCGCGAGGCGAGGATGGAGGGGCGGGCGGACGGCTGGTCGGAGGAGGTGCCGGATTTCCATACGCTCGCCGTCGACTGCGTGGCAGGGCCCGGCGCGGCGTGGCATCCGCGCTCCGCCGGCCTGCCCGACGACGCTTTCCGGCACGACGGCAAGATCACCAAGCGCGAGGCGCGCGCGCTCGCGCTCGCCAAGCTCGCGCCCCATCCCGGCGCGCGGCTCTGGGATGTCGGCGCCGGCTGCGGCTCGATCGCGATCGAATGGATGCGCGCCGCCGACCGGGCCGAGGCGATCGCACTCGAGCCGCGTGCCGACCGCCGTGCGCTCGCGGCGCTGAATGCGGCGCATCTCGGCGTTCCGGGCCTCAGGATCGTCGACGGCGCGGCGCCCGAGGCGCTGGCCGGCCTCGACGAGCCCGACGCCGTGTTCCTCGGCGGCGGCATCGCGCGGGAGACGATCGCCGCCGTCTGCCGGGCGCTGCCGAGCGGCGGGCGCCTCGTCGCCCATGCCGTGACGCTCGAGAGCGAGGCGGAGCTCCTCGCCGCCCGCGCCGGACATGGCGGCGATCTCGTCCGTCTCTCCGTGGCGCGTGCGGAAGCCGTCGGCCCGTTCACGGGCTGGCGTCCGGCCATGCCGGTGACGCAATGGGCCTGGCAGAAGCCATGACGGGACGGCTCTATGGCATCGGGGTCGGGCCCGGCGATCCGGAACTGATGACGCTGAAGGCGGTGCGCGTTCTCGCCGCCGTTCCGGTCGTGGCCTATCCCGCCGCGAATGACGGCCCGAGCCTTGCGCGCTCCATCGCCGCCGCGCACATCCCGGCCGGGCGGACGGAGATCGCGATCCGGGTTCCGATGCGCGCGGGCGAGCCGCCCGAAAGCGTCTACGACGCGGCGGCGGATGCGATCGCGGCGCATCTTGAGGCCGACCGCGATGTCGCCGTCCTCTGCGAAGGCGACCCGCTCTTCTACGGCTCCTTCGCCTACCTGCACGACCGGCTCTCCGCCTTTCCCGCCACGATCGTGCCCGGCGTGACGTCGCTTTCGGCCTGTGCGGCGGCGGCCGCACGGGCGCTCGCCAGGCGCGAGGAGATGCTCGCTGTCCTTCCCGCCACGCTGCCGGATGCCGCGCTGGAGGCCCGGCTCGCGGAGGGTGGGGCAGCCGCGATCATGAAGGTCGGACGGCATCTGCCCCGCATCGCGGCGCTCCTCGTCCGGATGGGGCTCGCCGGCGACGCGCTCTACGTCGCGCAGGCGAGCCGGCCGGAGGAGGCCGTCCTGCCGCTCGCGGCCGCGCTCGAAGAGGGCCGGAGCGGCTATTTCGCGACGATTCTGGTCGGGGGAGGCGGCGCGTGAGGCCGGCGGTCCTCGCTCTCACCGAAGCCGGCCTCGCCACCGGCCGGCGCGTCTCGGCGCTTCTCGGCGGCGAACTCCACGCCCGGGAGCCGCTTGCGGGCGACGTCCCGTTCCGGGATTTCGCCGCCCACCTGCGGTCGCTCTTCGCGGCGGGCCGGCCGATCGTGGGGCTCTGCGCCGCCGGGATCCTCGTCCGCGTGCTCGCGCCGCTCCTCGCGGACAAGCGTGCCGAACCGCCGGTCCTCGCAATCTCCGAGGACGGGGCTTCGATCGTGCCGCTCCTTGGCGGCCATTGCGGCGCGAACGATCTCGCGCGCCGGCTCGCCGCCGGCCTCGGCGGCCATGCCGCGATCACCACGGCGGGCGATGCGCGCTTCGGCGTCGCGCTCGATGCGCCGCCGCCGGGCTGGGTGATCGCCAACCCGCACGATGCCAAGCCGGTCATGGCGTCGCTTCTCGCCGGGGCTTCGGCCAGGCTCGAAGGCGACGCGCCCTGGCTCGCGGAGAGCGGCATTCCCGTCGCGGACGACGGAGCCGTCCGTCTGGTCGCAACGGTCGCGGCGCAGGCGGGCGACGCCGCGACGCTCGTCTACCACCCGAAGCGGCTCGTCGTCGGCCTCGGCTCGGAGCGCGGCGCCGCTCCGGCCGAGATCGCCGGCCTGGTCTTTGATGCGCTCGCTTCCGCCGGCCTTGCCGCCGGTGCGGTCGCCTGCGTCGCCTCCGTCGATCTCAAGGCCGACGAGCCGGGGATCCTCGCCGCGGCGGATACGCTTGGCGTGCCGGCGCGCTTCTTCGCGGCCGCCCGGCTCGAGGCCGAGACGCCGCGCCTCGCCAATCCCTCCGGGGTCGTCTTCGCCGAGATCGGCTGCCACGGCGTGGCCGAGGCGGCGGCGCTCGCGGCGGCGGGACCGGCAGGCGAGCTCGTCGTCCCGAAGCGGAAGAGCGCACGGGCGACCTGCGCCGTCGCGCTCGCGCCCGCGCCGGTCGATCCTCGTGCCGTCGGCCGGGCGCGCGGCCGTCTGGCGGTGGTCGGGATCGGTCCCGGCTCTGCGGACTGGCTCACCCCCGAGGCGCGGCGGCTCCTCGAGGAGGCCGATGCGCTGGTCGGCTACGGGCTCTATCTCGACCTGATCGCAGGCGTGAACCAGGCGGCCGAGCGGTTCACCTCCGATCTCGGCGCCGAGGAGGCGCGCGTCCGCCAGGCGCTGCTCCTCGCCGGCGCGGGGAGGTCCGTCGCCCTGGTCTCCTCCGGCGATGCGGGCATCTATGCGCTCGCGACCCTCGTCTTCGAATGCCTGGAGCGCGGCGGCCTGCCGGACGGCGCGCGGCGCGCGGAGGTGATGGTTTCGCCCGGCATCTCCGCCATGCAGGCGGCGGCGGCACGGATCGGCGCGCCGCTCGGCCACGATTTCTGCGCGATCTCGCTCTCCGACCTCCTGACCGACTGGGCGGCGATCGAGGCGCGCATCCGCGCGGCCGCGGAGGCGGATTTCGTGGTCGCCTTCTACAATCCGGTCTCGCGCCGCCGGCGGACCCAGCTCGCCGCCGCCAAAGCGATCCTCCTGGAACGCCGGCCGCCCGGAACGCCCGTCGTGATCGCCCGCAATCTCGGGCGGGACGGCGAGCGGGTCGAGGCCGTCACCCTCGCCGATCTCGATCCCGAGCGGATCGACATGCTGACCCTCGTCCTCGTCGGCGCGTCGTCATCGCGCCGGATCGAGGCCGCGGGCCGGAGCTGGATCTATACGCCGCGCGGCTATGCGAAGAAGAGAGGCGCCGAATGAGCGCGATGGTACACTTCATCGGCGCCGGGCCCGGCGCGCCGGACCTCATAACCGTGCGCGGGCTGCGGCTGATCGAGCGCTGCCCGGTCTGCCTCTATGCGGGCTCGCTCGTGCCGGCGGAGGTGGTGGCGGCGGCCCCGGCGGGTGCGCGCGTGCTCGACACCGCGCCCATGACGCTCGACGAGATCATGGCCGAGATCGGGCGGGCGATCGGGGAGGGCAAGGAGGTCGCGCGCGTCCATTCGGGCGATCCCTCGCTCTACGGCGCGGTCGCCGAGCAGATCCGCCGGCTCCGGGCCGCGGGGATCGCCTACGACATCACGCCCGGCGTGCCGGCCTTTGCCGCCGCCGCCGCCGCGCTCGGCCGGGAGCTGACGATCCCGGAGGTGAGCCAGACGGTGATCCTCACGCGGACCGCGATGAAATCCTCGGCGATGCCCGCCGGCGAGGACCTTCCGACGCTCGCGCAGTCCCGCGCGCTGCTGGTGATCCATCTCTCGGTGCGGAACCTGCTCGAGGTCGAGCGGCAGCTCTCGCCCGCCTACGGCGCGGATTGCCCGGTGATCGTCGCCTATCGCGTCGGCTGGCCGGACGAGGCCTACATCCGCGGCACGCTCGCTGACATCCGCGAGAAGGTGCGCGCGGCGAAGATCACCCGCACCGCGCTGATCTTCGTCGGGCGCGCCCTTTCCGACGCGGATTTCCGCGATTCCGCCCTCTACGACGCGGCCCATGTCCACGTGCTTCGGCCGAAGCGCAAGGCGCCGGGCTGAAGCCCGTCACGTTGTGCCACGGCAGGCGCCGCCGCGGCACGGCCTGCAACCTCCCCCTTGCGGGCAGGTCGAAAGCGGCGTCAGCCGCTTTCGGGAGGGGGCCTGACCGCTGCAACCGGCTCGGCCCGACCGGCAGGACCGGGCATCCGTTCGCGCGCCGCGGCAAGAATGGTGGCGCACACCCCGCGCACATCGCGAAAAATCGAGCGCCGTCCGGTCCATGCGGTCCGGCCCCCCTCCCGAGATTTCCGTCGCGTTCCGCTTGGAAATCTCGACCTCCCCGCAAGGGGGAGGTTGACGCAGCGGCAGTCGGCTCTGGTTCGAGGGGGCGTCTGGGTCCGGTTTGGCGGCGCGGATCGCGCTTTGGTGTTGGAAGATCCGGAAGGCCGAGCGCCGGTCAGTCTCCGCGGGCGTTGCGAGGCGCCGCCGCGGTACGGCTTCCAACCTCCCCCTTGCGGGGAGGCCGAGGCTGTGGCGGCGGGTCGGCTCACCGTTTGTTCTGGCGGTTCTCCACAAGGTTGTCCACGACGGTCGGGTCGGCCAGCGTGGAGGTGTCGCCGAGATTGGAGAAGTCGTCCTCGGCGATCTTGCGGAGGATCCGGCGCATGATCTTGCCCGACCGGGTCTTCGGCAGGCCGGGCGCGAACTGGATGAGGTCGGGCGAGGCGATCGGCCCGATCTCGGAGCGGACCCAGTTCCGGAGCTCCTTGCGCAGGTCGTCCGTCGGCTCCTCGCCCGCCATCAGCGTCACGTAGCAATAGATGCCCTGGCCCTTGAGGTCGTGCGGATAGCCGACCACCGCCGCCTCCGAGACCTTCGGATGGGCGACGAGCGCCGATTCGACCTCGGCCGTGCCCATGCGGTGGCCGGAGACGTTTATGACGTCGTCGACGCGGCCGGTGATCCAGTAATAGCCGTCCTCGTCGCGCCGGCAGCCGTCGCCGGTGAAGTACTTGCCGAGATAGGTCGAGAAGTAGGTCTGCACGAAGCGCTCGTGGTCGCCGAAGACGGTGCGCATCTGGCCCGGCCAGGAATCGGCGATGACGAGATTGCCGGTCGCCGGACCCTCGAGCGCCGTGCCCTCCGCGTCGACGATCTCCGGCTGCACGCCGAAGAAGGGCAGGGTGGCGGATCCCGGCTTCTGGGCGATCGCACCCGGCAGCGGCGTGATCATGATGCCGCCCGTCTCGGTCTGCCACCAGGTGTCGACGACCGGGCATCGGCCGTCCCCGACCACCCGGTGGTACCATTCCCACGCCTCCGGGTTGATCGGCTCGCCGACCGAGCCGAGGAGCCGAAGGCTCTTGCGCGAGGTGCGCTGCACGTTGCCGTCGCCGGCGCCCATCAGCGCGCGGATCGCCGTCGGCGCGGTGTAGAAGATGTTGACGCCGTGCTTGTCGATCACCTCCCAGAAGCGCGACGCGGTGGGATAGTTCGGCACGCCTTCGAAGATGAGCGTGGTGGCGCCGTTCGCGAGCGGGCCGTAGACGATGTAGCTGTGCCCGGTGACCCAGCCCACGTCCGCCGTGCACCAGTAGATGTCGCCGTCGTGATAGTCGAAGACGTATTGGTGCGTCATCGAGGTCCAGACGAGATAGCCGCCCGACGTGTGGAGGACGCCCTTGGGCCTGCCGGTCGAGCCTGACGTGTAGAGGATGAAGAGCGGGTCCTCCGCGGCCATTTCCTCCGCCGGGCATTCGGCCGGAACCTTCGCGATCTCGTCCTCGTACCAGAAGTCGCGGCCGTCCCGCATCGCGACCTTGCCGCCGGTGCGCCGGACGACGAGGACGGTGCGCACCGTCGCGCCGGCCTGCTCCGCCCGTTCGATCGCCTTGTCCGTGTTCGCCTTGAGCGGGATCGGCCGGCCGCCGCGCAGCCCCTCGTCGGCGGTGATGACGAATTCGGAGCGGCAGTCCTCGATCCGGTTGGCGAGCGAATCCGGCGAGAAGCCGCCGAAGACGACCGAATGGATCGCCCCGATCCGCGCGCAGGCGAGCATGGCATAGGCCGCCTCGGGAATCATCGGCATGTAGATCGTGACGCGATCGCCCTTCTTCACGCCGTGCGCCTTCAGCACGTTGGCGAGCCGGCAGACATGGCCGTGGAGCTCGGAATAGGTGATCGCCTTCGATTCCGACGGGTCGTCGCCCTCCCACAGGATCGCCACCTGTCCGGCGCGATCCTTGAGGTGCCGGTCGATGCAGTTCGCCGAGATGTTGAGGGTGCCGTCCTCGAACCATTTGATCGAGACGTTGTGCGGATCGAAGGAGGTGTCCTTCACCTTGGTGAAGGGCTTCATCCAGTCGATGCGCCTGCCGTGCTCCGCCCAGAAGCCGTTCGGGTCGTCGATGCTCCTGCGGTACCAGTCGCGGTAGCGCGCCTCGTCGATGAAGGCGCGGGACTTCCATTCCTCGCTCACGCCGAACAGTTTCGCCTCGGACATCGGAGCGGCCTCCTCACATGTTTGCGGCGGGCCTCCGCGGGCCCGTTTCCGCCCTTCATTATGCCGAGCGCGGCCGGAGCGTCCACACCTGCCGCCGGCTCGCGCTCGGCCTTTGGTTGCGGATCCCGCGCGGGGGGCGCGCCGAAACGGAAGAAGCCTCCGGCGTCGGCCGGAGGCTCCTCTTGGTAGGGGCTGAAGGGGCGGGGGCCGCCCCGGCCTTGCTGCGCGTCAGGCCGCCTCGCCGGCGCCGGCGAGCTCCTTGCCGGTCTGCTGGTCGACGGTCTTCATCGAGAGCCGCACCTTGCCGCGCTCGTCGAAGCCCATCAGCTTCACGTAGACCTTGTCGCCTTCCTTCACGACCTCGGTGACCTTCTCGGGCCGGCGCTCGCTCGTCAGCTGCGAAATGTGCACGAGGCCGTCGCGGGATCCGAAGAAGTTCACGAAGGCGCCGAAATCGACGACCTTCACGACCGTGCCCTGGTAGATCTGGCCGACCTCGGGCTCCGCCGCGATGCCCTGGATCCACTTCAGCGCGGCGCGGATCTTCTCGCCGTCGGCGGAGGAGATCTTCACCGTGCCGTCGTCGGAAATGTCGACCTTGGCGCCGGTCTTCTCGACGATCTCGCGGATCACCTTGCCGCCGGAGCCGATCACTTCGCGGATCTTGTCGACCGGGATCTTGATGACCTCGATCCTCGGCGCGTGCTCGCCGAGATCCGGACGGGCCTCTCCGAGCGCCTTGGCCATCTCGCCGAGAATGTGCATGCGGCCGGCCTTCGCCTGGTCGAGCGCGGTGCGCATGATCTCTTCGTTGATGCCCTGGATCTTGATGTCCATCTGCAGCGAGGTGACGCCGTTCGCGCTGCCGGCGACCTTGAAGTCCATGTCGCCGAGATGGTCCTCGTCCCCGAGGATGTCGGAGAGCACGGCGAAGCGGTCGCCCTCCTTGATGAGGCCCATCGCGATGCCCGCGACCGGCGCCTTGAGCGGCACGCCCGCATCCATCAAAGCGAGCGAGGAGCCGCACACCGTCGCCATCGAGGACGAGCCGTTCGATTCCGTGATCTCGGAGACGACGCGGAGCGTGTAGGGGAACTCGTGGGCGGCCGGGAGCATCGGATGCACGGCGCGCCAGGCGAGCTTGCCATGGCCGATCTCGCGCCGGCCAGGCGAGCCCATGCGGCCCGTCTCGCCGACCGAATAGGGCGGGAAGTTGTAGTGCAGCATGAAGCGCTCCTTGAAGGTGCCCTCCAGGCTGTCGATCATCTGCTCGTCCTCGCCGGTGCCGAGGGTCGCGACCACCAGCGCCTGCGTCTCGCCGCGCGTGAAGAGCGCGGAACCGTGCGTGCGCGGCAGCACGCCCACCTCGCAGAGGATCGGGCGGACCGTCGTCAGGTCGCGGCCGTCGATGCGGCGGCCCTCGTCGAGGATGCGGCCGCGGACGATCTCGCTCTCGAGCTTCTTGAAGAGATCGGAGACGAGCTGGGCGGAGGGCGCATCGGCGACCTCGGGGCCGCAGAGCGCCTCCTTGACCTTCGTCTTGGCGGCGTCGATCGCATCGCGGCGCTCGGCCTTGGCGGTGATCGAATAAGCGCGCCCGAGCTCGTCCGCGGCGAGCTCGCGGATGCGGCCGTAGAGCTCCGCCTGGTCGTCGGCCCCGTGCTCGCGCGGCTCCTTGGCCGCGCGCTCCGCGAGCCGGATGATCGCGTCGATGACCGGCTGGAAGCCGGCGTGGCCGAACATGACGGCGCCGAGCATGACATCCTCGGGAAGCTCGTCCGCCTCGGACTCGACCATGAGGACGGCATCGGCCGTGCCTGCGACGACGAGGTCGAGTTTCGATTCCTTCACCTCGTCCGTGGTCGGGTTGAGGACGAAGCTACCATTGATGTAGCCGACGCGCGCGCCGCCGATCGGGCCCATGAAGGGGACGCCCGAAAGGGTCAGCGCGGCCGAGGCCGCCACCATCGCCACCATGTCCGGGTCGTTCTCGAGGTCGTGCGAGAGCACGGTCACCACGACCTGCGTGTCGTTCTTGTAGCCTTCGGCGAAGAGGGGGCGGATCGGCCGGTCGATGAGGCGCGAGGTCAGCGTCTCCTTCTCGGTCGGACGGCCCTCGCGCTTGAAGAAGCCGCCCGGAATGCGGCCGGCGGCGTAGTACCGCTCCTGGTAGTTCACGGTGAGCGGGAAGAAGTCCTGGCCGGGCTTCGGCTCGCGCATCGAGACGACGGTGGCGAGCACGGTGGTTTCGCCGTAGGTGGCAAGCACCGCGCCGTCGGCCTGGCGGGCGATCTTGCCGGTTTCGAGGACGAGCGGCCGCCCGCCCCATTCGATTTCCACGCGCTGGTGGTCAAACATGGCCTATCCTTTCATGTGGAAAGCAGGATCGGCCATGCGCAAGACAGCCGGGCGCTCCGACGGAACTCAATCCGGAGCGACCGGCAATCCTGCCATGGCGGATCCTCGCCTTCATGGAAAAACGGCGGAACGGCCCTGCCGCTCCGCCGCGGGAAGCCTCTATCGGCGCAGTCCGAGCCGGCCGATGAGCGCCTGGTAGCGCGCCTCGTCGCGCGACTTCAGATAGTCGAGCAGACGGCGGCGCTGCGAGACGAGCTTCAGGAGACCACGACGCGAATGGTTGTCCTTGGCGTGGGTCTTGAAATGCTCGGTAAGATTGGTGATGCGCTCGGAAAGCAGCGCGACCTGCACCTCGGGCGAGCCGGTGTCGCCCGCCTGGGTGGCGTATTCCTTGATCAGTTCCTGCTTGCGATCTGCAGTGATCGACATGCTCGGTCATCCTCGTCTTCGAATGCCGGCGCTCACGGCTGGCCGGCCAGATTGAACACACGCTTCGGATTGAACGCGCCCTTCTCGACCTCGCCGAGCGCGACGGGAATACCGCCGGCAATCGCATAAGCGGGACCTGACATGACGGGCGCATCCCGTCCTCGCAGGATCACGGCCTGGCCTCGTCTCAGGCGCGCCGCGTCCAGATCGGTCATCTTGAGGGCCGGGATGCCGTCCAGCGCCGTTTCGACCGATCGCAACGCCCGGGCGGCGGAAAGGCCGCCAGGACCGGCGGGGTTATGGCGCAACTCCTCCAGCATTTCCAGCGAAATCATGTGGGACTCGTCGAACGGCCCGACGACGAGCCGCCTGAGGCCCACCACGTGACCGCGGGTCCCGAGCCGGCGGCCCATGTCGCGGGCAAGCGCGCGGACATAGGTGCCCTTGCCGCATTCGGCGAGGAACACCGCCGTGTCGGCGTTCGGGCATTCGACGAGGTCGAGCCGGTGCACCACGATCTCGCGGGCGTCGAGGCTGACGGTCTCGCCGTCGCGGGCGAGATCGTAGGCGCGCTCGCCGGCGATCTTCACCGCGGAATAGCGCGGCGGCACCTGCATGATCCGCCCGGTGAATTCCGGCAGCACGGCGCCGATCGCGGCCGGGTCGGGCCGCACGTCCGAGGTCGCGCAGACGGCGCCCTCGGTGTCGTCCGTTTCCGTCTCGGCGCCCCAGCGGACGGTGAAGCGGTAGACCTTGCGCCCGTCCATGACGAAGGACACCGTCTTCGTGGCCTCCCCGAGCGCGATCGGCAGGCAGCCGGAGGCGAGCGGGTCGAGCGTTCCCGCATGGCCGGCCTTCTGGGCGTCGAAGATGCGCTTCACGCGGGCGACCGCTTCCGTGGAGGTCATGCCGACGGGCTTGTCGAGCACGATCCAGCCGTCGACCTTCCGGCCTCGCTCACGACGTCCCATCAGTTCCCGTCCCCTTCGTCCCTGCGACCGAGATCGCGCGCCACCTCGGGCGAATTCAAGATCCTGTCGATGCGCATGTCGTCCTCGAACCGGGTGTCGAGGCGGAACGCGAGGTCCGGAATGACCCGCATCTGGCGGATCGCCGGCGAGATGCGGCCGCGCAGAAGCCGGGCGTTGCGGTTGAGCGCCGCCAACACCTTCTCGGTATCATGCATGCCGAGCGGCGCGACGAGCGCGGTCGCGTGCCTGAGGTCGGGCGACATGCGCACTTCGGAGATCGAGACGATCGCGCCGTCGAGCGCGGGATCGCCGATCGAGCCGCGCGTCAGCGCCTCGGCGAGCGCGTGCCGGACGAGCTCTCCGACCCGCAGCTGCCGCTGCGACGGCTGGCCGGATCTGTGTGTTTCGAAACGGGGCATTCTCGTCGGACAATTGGCGTTGGAGGTGGAGGCGGATTTCCGCCGGCAATCGCGCCCTTCGCGGTCTGCGGCAGGCGCGGTTGCCCAGATCTCAGCCGCTCTCAGCCGCGCAGGCGCCGAGGCCGCTGCTCCCGCCCGCCGCGCCGCCGGGGCGGCAAACGGAGACCGGCGCCGGCGGCGAGGGGGACCGGAAGCGGGACATTGAGCGCACAAAACTGCAAGCCGGTCATCCGGAAAGTCTCCCGAGCATGGCGCGTCCGGAAACACCGGCCGCGAGCCCGTCTGCTCTCCGGCGATCCCGCCCGAGGCGGGACCGCGCGGGCTAGAGCGTCCGCGCGATCTCCTCGACCCGGAAGCACTCGATGACGTCGCCCGGCCGCATGTCGTCGTACTTCTCGAAGGACATGCCGCATTCCTGCCCGACCTGCACCTCGCGGACATCGTCCTTGAAGCGCTTGAGCGTTGCGAGCTTGCCCTCGTGGATGACGACGTTGTCGCGGATGAGGCGGACGCCTGCCCCGCGCTCCACCTTGCCCTCGGTGACGCGGCAGCCCGCGACCTTGCCGACCTTCGTGATGTTGAACACCTCGAGGATCTCGGCATTGCCGAGGAAGGTCTCGCGCCGCTCCGGCGAGAGCAGGCCGGACATCGCCGCTTTGATGTCATCCACGAGGTCGTAGATGATGTTGTAGTAGCGGATCTCGATGCCGTCCCGTTCGGCCGCGGCGCGCGCCTGCGCATTGGCGCGGACGTTGAAGCCGATGATCGCCGCCTCCGAGGCCGCCGCCAGGCTGACGTCGGATTCGGTGATCCCGCCGACGCCCGAATGGACGACCTGGGCTCCGACCTCCTCGGTGCCGAGCTTGTCCAGAGCGCCGAGGATCGCTTCGACGGAGCCCTGCACGTCGCCCTTGATGAGGAGCGGGAAGTACTTCTTCCCGGCCGTCTGCAGCTGGTTCATCATCTGCTCGAGCGAGCCGCGGGCGCCGGCGATCCGGGCCGCGGTCCGCTCGCGCTTCAGGCGCTGGCGGTATTCGGTGATCTCGCGGGCCCTCGCCTCGCTGTCGACCACGCCGAGCCGGTCGCCGGCCTCCGGCGTCGCCTGGAAGCCGAGGACCTCCACCGGCATGGACGGGCCGGCCGACTTCACCTGCTCGCCCCGGTCGTCGAGAAGCGCGCGCACCTTGCCCCATTCCGCGCCGGCCACGATGATGTCGCCGACATTGAGCGTGCCGCGCTGCACGAGCACCGTCGCCACGGCGCCGCGTCCGCGGTCGAGCTTGGCCTCGATCACCACGCCCTCGGCCGGCCGCTTCGGGTTGGCGCGGAGGTTCAGCACCTCGGCCTGCAGCAGGATCGCCTCGAGCAGCCCGTCGAGGTTGGTGTGCTTCAGGGCGGAGACCTCGACCTCCTGGGTGTCGCCGCCCATCGATTCCACCACCACCTCGTGCTGGAGGAGCTCGGTGCGCACCCGGTTGGGATTGGCGTCCGGCTTGTCCATCTTGTTGATGGCGACGATGATCGGGACGCCGGCGGCGCGGGCGTGATTGATGGCCTCGACCGTCTGCGGCATGACGCCGTCATCCGCCGCCACCACGAGCACCACGATGTCGGTCGCCTGCGCGCCGCGGGCCCGCATCGCCGTGAAGGCGGCGTGGCCCGGGGTGTCGATGAAGGTGATCTTCTGACCGTCCTGCTCGACCTGGTAGGCGCCGATATGCTGCGTGATGCCGCCGGCCTCGCCGGAGACCACGTTGGCATGCCGGATGGCGTCGAGCAGCGACGTCTTGCCGTGGTCGACATGGCCCATGATGGTGACGACCGGCGGGCGCGGCTCGAGGTTCTCCTCGACGTCCTCGGCGCCGAAGAGGCCCTCCTCGACGTCGGAGGCCGCAACGCGCCGGACCCGATGGCCCATGTCCTCGGCCACGATCTGCGCCGTGTCGGCGTCGAGGATGTCCGTGATCTTCACCATCGTGCCCTGCTTCATCAGCAGGCGGATGACGTCGACGGCGCGCTCGGCCATGCGGTTGGCGAGCTCCTGGACGGAGATCGCCTCCGGGATAACAACGTCGCGGACGATCTTCTCCTGGTTCGGGTTGAAGCCGTGCGTCTGGCGCCGCTCCTTCTCGCGCTTGCGGCGGACGGAGGCGAGCGAACGCTCGCGCTCGTCCTCGAGCGCGTTGGTCACGGTGAGCCTGCCGCGGCGGCGGTCCTCGCCGACGGCCTTCTTGGCCGGCTTCGGAATCTCGATGCGCTTCGGCCGGGCGAGCGGCATGAGCGGCTTCGCCTCGGTCGTCGCCGGCTCGCGCGCGGCCGGTGCCGCGGTGGCGGGCGCGGCCGGGGCGCCCGCGGGCTTG